>JANXSH010000136.1 GCA_025356615.1 Planctomycetia bacterium
TTGAAAAACAAGTGGCGCGTTCATTGGATACAATGGAAAGAGAACGTCTATTAAAAGGTATGCCAGGATTGAAAGAGCGTGCAAAAACCTTGGTAGAATTGTCCGAATCTGCCCATTTTTATTTGAACGTTGGCGATCATCTTTTGGTCAAAATTGATGATAAATCAAAAAAGTTTATGGCTCAAAATTTCAAAGATTTGGTCCAGGGATTTTGTGAACGGGTATCGTCTTCTGGTACGTTTACCCATGATTATTTGGAACAAGAGGGCCGTGCATTTATTGACGACGCTCGACGGAAGTATCATCGGGACGAGTGGTTTTTCGCAGGTCCGTGTTCGATTGCTGGCGTTTCATCCAACCGGGCATATCGAGCGGTATCGCAGTCGAGGACATGGCGACCGGCACGGCCCGTTCGTGGTGGACCCTCGGCCACAGCCGACCCAGCCACTTTAGCTCGAGCCACAAGACGACGAGGGCCATCGGCATCATGACCCAGCCGGCGACATCGTGGAAAACGATCTGGGCGGTCTCGGCATCCACGGCGCGGATGAGGAACACCGTGAGCGTGATCCGCCCGACGTTCATCAGCACCCCTATCGGGACGGCGCTGGCGAAGACGAGGAGCCGGTCGCGGAGCGGGCGCTGGATGACGAACGCGACGGCGGTGGAGAGGGCGAAGAACGTCATGAGCATGCCCAGGCCGCTACAGGCCTCGACGACCCCGACCTCGAGTTCGTTGATGACGATGATGTTGCCGCGAGCGAGGGCGGGGATTCCCATCGTCTGGAGGGCGTAGGTGCTGCATACCGTGGCGACCTGCCGCAGGGGGTACGTCAGCAAGAGGTCGAACTGCCAAGGCCAGGGCAGGATGAAGAGCAGGAAGACCGCCCCCGGCCAGGACCAGCGGACGACGGGAGCGCCGAGCGTCAACAGCAAGACGCCCGCCAGGGCCGGGACGAGCGACCCCGCGTCCAGCCACTCGAAGGCGAACAGGGCACCGCACATGCGCAAGCCGGCCGCCAGCAAGAGGAGCGGGACGCCCCACCAGTTCCCGCGCGACGAGAGGCCGGGGAACCGATCACGCCGGAACCACAACACGATGGCCGCGAACGCCGGGACGACGTAGCCGTGCGTGTACTGCGGATCCTGGGACCAGCGCCGCGCCATCTGCTCGATCGACGGCCAGTAGGCCCAGGCCAGCGCGACGACGAGCGGCACGCAAGACCAGGCAGGTCCGATCCCCCGGATTGTCGGCTGGCGGTCGCTCATCGACGTTCCTCTGACTTGCCCCGCACTCGAAAGCACGGCGGAGCCTCGTGCCGGATCGTCACCCGTCTGCTGCCTCACTAACCTGTTCATCGCCAAAGCGAGGAACCGTCGGACCCGGTGGGATGATTTACCCCTTTCCACGGGCATGAATCAGGATGGCGGGGCCGGAGCATCGGTACGGTTCGAGGAGGGACCAAGAGGCACCCTCGAACCAGGACACCCATGGAATAACCCTCTAACCATAGGACGCGAATTCATGCCTGTCGAAAGATATCGCTATTTTACGCAAATCACGAGCCGATCGATTCGGGATATCGACCGAATTCTACGAATCACATCGGACTCCGATCTCCAATGCGTTTATCTCGAGGCAGGACGGATCGACCCGACCAGGAGGGCGCTTCGTCACCTGTTCACCCTTGTTGACACGCTTCTCCTCATTGTTCACCGAATGAATCAACTCGTCAACTCATTTGTTGCACCGACCCGATGGGAATCCGAGGAGCGTCGCTCCTCGAAGCCGGCACGGAAGGTCTCCTCGTTGGTCAAGCGCTCGGGGAACGGGACCGCCCATTTTCCCTCGAACCAGCCCGGCCTCTGGCCCTTACGAGCCGGTGTAGCGTCGCAATTCCGAGAGGATCAGTAAAAGGCTATCCAGATAGTCTTTAAGTCCTCGATTCGCAGTCCCTCGATTTTGCTCGGCTTGGTGCCGGGCGAACGATGAAGATCGCTCTCTGTTCCTCTTCCCCCTCCGACCCGCTACAACAACCCCTGTACGCCTTCCCCACTCCGGGAGCTTCTCGATGACGCGCGCGTTCGCTCTGTTGCTCTGCACGACGCTGGCCGCCGGGGCCGCCGACCCGCTCACCCCAAAGGACTCTGCCCTGGACACACGCTACCTCCGCGACCACGCCCAGACGCGCGGCTTCATGCTCGGTCGACCCGTTCGGCCCAAGGTCACGCCCGACGGCAAGACGGTCCTCTTCCTTCGCGCCAAGCCGCGTGTCGCCAAGATGAGCCTCTTCGCCTTCGATGTCGCGTCCGGGAAGACGGCCGAGGTGTTGACCCCCGAGGTCGTCCTGAAGGGGGCCGAGGAGGACCTGACCCCTGAGGAGAAGGCCCGCCGCGAGCGCCAGCGCGTCACCGTCGGCGGGTTCGCGACCTACCACCTGTCGCCGGACGCCGCGTCGGTCCTCGTGAGCCTCTCGGGGCGGCTGTATCTCGTCCCGCGGGCCACGGGCAAGGTGATCGAGTTGAAGACCGGCAAGGGTACCCTCGTCGATCCGAAATTCTCCCCCGACGGCAAGCTCGTCAGCTACGTCCTCGACCAGGATGTCTACACCATCGACCCGAGGACGCAGACCGAGTCGCGCGTCACCAAGGGCGGCACCGAGAGGAAGACGCACGGACTCGCCGAGTTCGTCGCCCAAGAGGAGATGAACCGTTTCACCGGCTACTGGTGGTCGCCGGACTCGAAACGGATCGCCTACCAGGAGAGCGACGCCGCGAACGTCGAGACGTGGCACGTCGCCGACCCCGTCTATCCCGAAAACTCGCCGCTGCCGTCGTTCTACCCCAGGCCCGGCAAGGCGAACGTCACGGTGCGCCTCGGCGTCGTCGGCCTCGATGGCGGGGAGACGGTGTGGGTCGAGTGGGACCGGAAGAAGTACGAATACCTTGCCAACGTCCACTGGCAGAAGCTTGGCGGTCTCACGCTCACCGTCCAGACGCGCGACCAACAGGAGTTACTCCTCCTCCGCGCCGACCCGGCCACCGGGAAGACGACGACCCTGCTGAAAGAGGCCGACCCGGCCTGGCTGAACCTCAACCACGAACGTCCCCACTGGCTCGCGGACGGCTCGTTCCTCTGGCACGGCGAGGGGAAAGAAGGCGCGCAACTCGAACTCCGCGACAAAACAGGTGCCCTCGAGCGCATCATCATCCCGGCGAGCGAAGGCTTCCTCGGCGTCGTCCACTTCGCCTCGAAGAATAAGGAGATCACCTACCGCGCTAGCGCCGACCCTACGCAACAACACCTCTTCCGCAAGTCCCTCGACGGCGCTGAACCGACGGCGCTCTCGAAAGAGCCGGGCCTCCACTCGTCCGTCGTCGGCAAGACGGGGGTTTACGTCCACACCGCGAGTCTCCTGTCGGCCATGCCGCGTTCGACGGTCCACCGCGCCGACGGCGAAAAGGTCGGCGAGCTGCCCTCCGTCGCGGAAGAACCTCCGTTCGTCGTGAAGCAGGAGATATCCAAAGTTGGAAAAGATCCGGGGTTCTACACCACGATCATCCGCCCCCGCGCGTTCGACAAAGCGAAGAAGTACCCGGTAATCCTCCACGTCTACGGCGGGCCGGGGCATCAGGAAGTCCTCGCGCAGATGAACCGCCGCCTCATCGACCAGTGGCTCGCCGACCAGGGGTTCATCATCGTCGCCATCGACAATCGCGGCACTCCGGGCAGGGGCCGCGACTGGGAGCGGGCCATGTACAAGAAGTTCGCGTCCGTCCCGCTCGATGACCAAGTCGCCGGCCTCGAGGCGCTCGGAAAGAAGTTCCCCGAACTCGATACGAAGCGCGTCGGCGTCTACGGCTGGTCGTTCGGCGGCTACATGGCAGCCCTCGCCGTCCTACGCCGGCCCGATGTGTTCGCGGTCGGCATCGCCGGCGCGCCGGTCACGGACTGGTACGACTACGACACGCACTACACGGAGCGCTACATGGGCGTCCCCGACAAGGACGACGCCGCCTACAAGGAAGGTTCGCTCCTCACTTACGCCAAGGATCTGAAGCGCCCGCTCCTCCTCGTCCACGGCACCGCCGACGACAACGTCTTCTTCCGCCACACGCTGAAACTCACCGACGCCCTGTTCCGCGAAGGCAAGGATTTCGACTGCCTCCCGCTGTCGGGCCTGACGCACCTCGTGCCGGACCCCGTCGTCATGCAGCGCCTCTACGGCCGATTCGCAGGATACCTGCGAAAACATTTGGGCCGACCGAAGCCCCTCGAAGGAGCCACGCCATGAGTGTTACGATCAGCGCCGAGAAGATCGAGGCCATCCGCGCCGCCCTGCGCGACCATCCGGGCGAGATGACGATGCAACTCGCGAAGCGCCTCGAGGTGCCCGAGGCGGAGGTGATCCGCCGCCTGCCCGACGGCCGGAGCGTCGAGTTGGATGTCACACGCTCGCAGGAGTTGTTCGCAGCCTTCGAGCCAATCGGCACGGTCCACGTCATCGTGTCCAACGGGGCCGTCACCTGCGAGACGGTCGGCGAATTCGGCGGCTTCAGCGTGTGGGACGAGTTCTTCAACGTCCAGTCGAAGACCCTCGACATGCACATCCGCTACCGCAACCTCGGCAGCGCCTTCGCCGTCGAGAAGCCGAGCCACATGGACGGCGGGCGGACGCTATCGATCCAGTTCTTCGACCTCGCCGGGGGAGCGGCGATGAAAATCTTCCTGAACTTCGCCGGCAAGCCCAAGCCGGAGCGCGTCGCCGCATTCGAGGAGTTGCGGGGGCGATTTCAGCTAACGTAGGGTGGGTCGAGCGGAGCGAGGCCCACCGGC
>JANXSH010000156.1 GCA_025356615.1 Planctomycetia bacterium
CTCAAGCAAGGGAACAAGACCGCCCAGCCAGCCCGCGTCAGTCAGATGCTCTGCGATAATAATGTCCGCATCGAGGAGCGGGTCTTCACCGGCACCGAGCTGACGAAGTACACCCGCCTCGAGGGGCCGGTCGTTCACATGACGGCCCTGGAGTCGGACGAGGATGCCCCCCTGAAGCCGTTGACGCCGGGCGGCAAGACCAGCACGGGCAACATGGTCGAAGTCCACGGCTCAGGCAACATTCGTATCTGGGAGCCTGCCAACGGCGAGGACGCGCCCGGCCTCACCGCACCCGCGCCGAAGCCGGCGGCGGGCAAGAAGGCGACCCCGCCCAAGAAGGCTCGTGAGATGAAGATGACCTACGTCGCGTTCGAGAAACGCATGGACGCCAACAGCAAGACGAGCAAGGCGATCTTCTGGGGCGATGTCCGCGTCCTCAACCTGCCCTGGCCCAAGCATGACGAGACCATCAACCTCCTCACGATCCAGGCCATCGACCTGCCCGAGGGGGCCATCCTCATCCGCTGCGATAAGCTCCTCGTCCTCGACCACCCGAGCCAGGGCAAGTCGAACAAGCAGATGGAAGGCCACGGCCGAGTCACCGTCCAGGGCCGGGACTTCGACGCCTCCGGCCTGTCGATCTACTACAACCAACTCAAGGAACAGATCATCCTCGAGGGGTCCGAGAGCGTCCCGGCCGTCCTGCGGAAGGAGACCCGCCCCGGCGACGAACGCAAGAGGCTCGAGGGCCGGAAGATCATCTACAATCGCAAGACGGGCAAGATCGATGTCGAGGGGGCCTCTTCGATCAACGGCGAGTCCCCTGGTCGGCGATGAGCCTGACTCGTTTCTGAACCAACGAAAGTGGTGATCGGCGAAGCCCATCGGTTGCAACCGATGGGCTTGGGGCAGCGCCATGCTTGCCTACTTCCCTAGTCATTCACCCTCACCTCACACCGCCTCGACCCAATCCGCACCCCTGCTATAACGCGGACGCGCCTCGGCGGGCACTCCGCCCCCGATGCGCCCTGTTGGGAGAGGGGTCATGCCGAATTCGCGCAACCTGCTTCGGCGTCTACTCGGCTGTCTGTCCGGTGCCGCGCTCCTCTCGCTGGCCGTCTGGTTCGGCGTGTCACCGCCGACGGCATCGCTGCCGGGGCCGGGGGCCGTCGAAGTGTCCGAGGCTCCGCGCAACGCGCTCCCGCGTGTGCCTGCGGGGCACGTCGTCGCGCGGATGATGCGGAACCTCGAGGGCGTGTACCTGTGTCCTCGTGAGTGATCCCGCGATCGCCCTACTCATGAACGGTCAGTTGATGAAGAAATCGTAGTCCGTACCGTTGGCGTTGAGGGCGATGTTCGTGAGCCGGTGGAAGACCCCCATCCTGTCGTTCCACCCATTGGGCATGGTCGAAGCCCAGCTCGCGAAGGTGCCGGCACGAGCGGTACAGGTCAGGAAGGGCTGGCCGCCCACCGGCGTGGCACCGGGGGGTGACGTTTGGCTGATGAGGAACAAGACCTGCCCATTGAGAGTGGCCGTCCCGGTGCCGATGTTGTTGTTCGGCCCTCGTGAGACTTGGAGTTGGGAATTCGTGCCCCAGACGACGCTGATCTGTAGGGTCGCATTGGCTCCCTGCGTGTAGTCTCCCCAGACCTGGAACTGCGAGGGAGCCATGTCCGTGCCGACCACCAGAAATCCGCCAGTCATGACGAGCGATCCCCGGAACACCGCCATCCCGTTGGTGTAGATCGACCCGCCTGAGACGGTGTAGTCGGAGCTGGCATCGACCCGGAGTGTCGTCCCCGAATTGAGGATCGTAACTCCATTGGTGGGCTGGCTTCCTCCGTCCTCGAGCTGAACGGAACCGGCGTCGATTCGGAAAATGCCATAGTTCGCGAATTCCGAGTCGATGATCGTTCTCCCCGGCGTGCCGTATTTCTTCAGCGAACCGTAGTTTGCGATCTGAGAGCTGGCACTCAGGCCGGTGAGTGTACTGGAAGACGAGATGTTGAAAACGCCAGTCGTCGTGTTGGTGAACTCCCCGAACGAGATGGTCCCTGAGCCGTTCCAATTGATCGTGCCTGAGTTGGTGATGGTCGAGGAAAACACCTCGCCGATATTACTCGCGAACCAAGTGGTCACTCCCTGCGCGAGGGTGACTGGCACGGAGACGGTATTCACAGAAGCGAAGGAAGCGTTCGCCGTTCCCCCCTGCGGATCCACGGTCAGGACGTGGCCGGGGTTGACGACATCATCGACGAGGTCGCCCGAGGTCTGGAAGATGAAATTCGAGCGGACGATCATGTCCTGCTTCAGAGTGATCCTGCCCGTGTACGCGGTCTCCAGGTCAACGGAATGGGCCGCGAAGGGCAGGTCCCAGTCATCGGGACTGTTCGAGGCGTCTCAACGCCGCCCCGAATTGTTGTCGGATCTTCCGATCCAACGTCGTGTCTTCCGACAGAGTTCTCAGTTTCGGCAAGAACGGTGCAGCTTCTTCTTCGCCCAGAATCATGAGGAACTGGACAGCAGCATAAAACAGTTCGGCGGGTGCCTTCGGATCGGTGATGAGCGGCGCGATATCAGGGAGTGCCTGCTTCGCGCCTTTCCCGATCCCGCGATAGGCGAAAATGATGCTCTCGATGAATGCTTCACGATCGTTATAGTTGTCGATCCCCTTGCAGGTGAACAGTTCCCGCAGTTCGGGGACGATCGGAGCCGCTGTTTTTCCGGCGTTGTACACGCTATTCACAGCCCTGATCCGGTCCTTGACTCGCGGCCCTTTCTTGGCGATCTGGAGCAATGCTCCCAGGAGCAGTGGTGCGTATTCGGGGTCTTTGCCCGCCAGTTGACCGATGGCTCCCATCGCCGCACTACGAGTCTCTAGCTTCTCGTCTTGCATCGCCTTGATGAGGGCAGGGTAAGCCGACCTAGATGCCTTGCCGGCATACTCCAAACTACCCGCCGCGTTTACAGATACCGGAGTGAAGCCGCCGCCTCGATCTTTGTCTTCCAGGGCTTTGGTCAGCGCCTTGATCAGTCGGGGAGACTTCCCTACCACCTTGTAGCACATCCTGGCGGCCGTGCTGCGGACCATGGGTTCCGGGTCTTTCAGCGCCGCGAGGTAGATGCCGGGGAAATCGGGTGGCTCGTCCTCAGGATAGTTCTCGCAGAACGTCAGGACGGTCAGAGCCGCGCACCGGATGCCGATCCGCTTATCGCGAGTCGCTCTCTCGAGGGTCTTCACGTCGCGGTTGGTTGCCGTCTCTCTCAATTCATCCATCGCCTTGTCATACCATTTCGGATTCCGGGATATCGCGTCCTCGAGCAACTTCATGACGTGGGCTTCGCGCTCCTTCGTGGTCTTCTCCACGCCGCTTGCCACCGCGCAGAGGCTGACCGCGCAGAGAATGCTTGTCGCGATACGGACCATCATCGAATTCGGAGTCATGGCTCTTTCCCTTCGGAGGTGCAATCGAAGAGAGATAGTGAATAGGGGAAGTGTACTCGGGGGGGATATCTGTCAATCACCAATTTCGCGGATTTAGCGGAGTAATGAGATTTCGGAAGGTGTCAGCCCCCTCGACTGATTATAGTGGACCCCGATAACTGGACCACT
>JANXSH010000985.1 GCA_025356615.1 Planctomycetia bacterium
AGAGCTACGGTCCCGAATCCAGCGATTCATGCGCGGGCTGCTGCACCTGCCCGAACACGTCAAGAGCTACTTCCGTCACCCCTGCGCCCAATACGCCGCAGGGCCGTAATTATTGACAATATTTCGGGCCGGGGTAATACGACAGTGAGAACGAAGGGTCGCCAAGCCAGGTCTTCGTTCTTGACGGAGGATTGCGTATCGGTTTTGTCCAACGCTTCGAGAAGGGGTTGTTGCAAAGCCTCGATGACCAACGGCGCATCTGCGTGATTGTTTGCCACAGGTCTAACTCTTGGCAGCGATTGTTGTCCCCTTGTCTGCTGTACGGGTTTCTGTGCTGTCATCGATCAGCAAATAACGTGCCGGACACTGTTGGCTACGAAGAGGGATTTCAGGTACGGTTCCTGGTGCAAATCGAGAGAGTTCAGGGCCGCTCTGGGATGACCAGGGCGGCTATTTTTATGCCAGAATGAACCAGGCCGAAAAATGCGGTCAGCAAACTCTAGCTAGGCGGCTCTGTTTCGCGGGAAGCGTTGGTAGCCCAGCAGTTCCAGCCGGTGCGCTCGAGAGTAAGGCTGACCCAAGCCCGGACTCCTATTACTTTTCGCTCCTGCTCTGGACATGCCCACGCCATACGGCACAATGAAGGTGTGTCCCCCCTCCTTCCCTGCCAGGATGACCCGCATGCGATTCTCGCCGCTGTCTCGGCTGGGCTGTCTCTTTCTCGCCCCTCTCTTCGCGGGTGTGGCGGATGCCGCCGTCGCGCCTCCCGCCATCCAATTCGACCGCGACATCGCCCCGATCCTGGCCCGGCGGTGTCTCGATTGTCACAGCGGATCGACGCCGGAGGGTAAGCTCGACCTGAGCCGCCGGGCGGCGGCGCTGAAGACGCTCGCGCCGGGCAAGCGGGGCGTAAGCCGGTTCTGGAGGCGCATCCAAGAGGACGAGATGCCGCCCAGCAAGCCTCTCCCGGACGACGAGAAGGAACTGATCCGCGCCTGGATCGCCTCGGGGGCGAGTTGGGGCACCGACCCGATCGACCCGTACCGCGTAACGACGACGACGCGGGGCGGCTACGACTGGTGGTCTCTCCGACCGATACAGCGCGTCTCGGTGCCCACGCCGCGCGGCACGGCACGGAATCCGATCGATCGCTTCCTCCTCGCGAAACTCGAGGCGAAGGGACTCAGCCCCTCGCCCCAGGCCGACCGGCGGACCCTGATTCGTCGCCTGTCGTTCGACCTGGTCGGCCTGCCGCCCTCGCCCGACGCCGTGGACACGTTCGTCGCCGACACCCGGCCCGACGCCTACGAGCGCCTCGTCGATCGGCTGCTGGCAAGCCCTCAGCACGGCGAGCGCTACGCCCGCCACTGGCTCGACGTGGCACGCTACGGAGAGAGTGACGGCTTCGAGCGTGACATGCCGCGATTCGACGCCTGGCCCTACCGGGACTGGGTCGTCCGAGCGTTCAACCGCGACATGCCCTACGACGAGTTCACACGCCTGCAACTCGCCGGAGACCTCCTCCGACCAGAGGATCCCGAGGCCGTCGTCGCGACCGGATTCCTCGTCGCCGGGCCGCACGACATCGTCGTGCCCGTCGGCGAGGCGATGCAGGCGACGATGCGCCAGGACGAACTCGAGGACATCGTCGGGACCGTCGGCCAGACGTTCCTCGGCCTGACGGTCCACTGCGCGAGGTGCCACGACCACAAGTTCGACCCGGTCCCCCAGCGCGACTATTACCGCCTCGCCGCCGGTCTGTCGGGCGTGCGCCACGGCACCCGGCGCTATGTCACCCCGCAGACGAAGGCGCGCCTCGACCAGGCCCGCGCTCGGATCCAACAGATGCGAAGTGAACTCGACACCCTCGAGGAGCCGATTCGTAAGACACTCTTGGCGACCAAGCGCCCAGGTGATGCCGTCTCCCTTCGCCCCGTCGCCGAATGGGACTTCACGCGCGGCCTGACGGACCTCGTCGGCGGCGTCCGCGCCGAGTTGCATGGCAAGGCGAGGCTCGAGAGGGCTGGTCTCCGCCTCGACGGTCAGGGTGCTTACGCACTGACGCCGACACTGAGCAAAGCCGTCGGCGCGAAGACGCTCGAGGCGTGGGTCCGCCTCGACAACCTCGACCAGCGGGGCGGCGGCGTCCTCAGCCTCCAGACCCCCGAGGGGGGCCGATTCGACGCCATCGTTTTCGGCGAACGGGAGCCGGGCCACTGGATGGCGGGCAGTGAGGGCTTCGGACGCACTCGGTCGTTCGACGGTCTGGCCGAGAAGGACGCGACTCGGCGAATGGTCCACGTCGCGATCACCTACGCGGCGGATGGTACGGTCACGGGCTATCGCGATGGCGTCGCCTACGGCAAAGCGTACCGCACGGATCGAGCCACGTTCGCCGAGAAATCGCAACTCCTCTTCGGCTTGCGTCACGGACCGGCGGGGGGCAACCGGCACCTCGCCGGGGTCATCAGCCGGGCCAAACTCTACGACCGCGCCCTCACCGCCGACGAGGTTTTGGCTTCCTCCGGGCAACCCGCCGTGTCGTCGGCGGAAATCGTTGCCAGGCTCGGTCAACGCGACCGGCCCCGTTATGAGCAGCTCACGACGGACCTCCTCCTTGCCGAGGCGTCTGTCTTGGCGCTCGAGAAACTAGGCGACCGCAAGGTCTTCGCCGTCACGCCGACGAACCCCGAGAAGACGCACGTCCTGCTACGCGGCAACGTCCTGTCGCGTGGCGAGGTCGTGTCGGCGGAGGTGTTGACCGCGCTGGCGTCCCGCATCCCCGCGACGAAAGTCGCCGCTGATGCGGGCGATGACAAACGTCGTGCCGCACTGGCGGGCTGGATCGCGGACGCGCGCAACCCGCTGTTCGCGCGCGTGATGGCGAACCGCCTCTGGCAGTATCACTTCGGCGTCGGCCTCGTCGAGACGCCGAGTGACCTCGGGTTCAACGGCGGTCGGCCCAGTCACCCGGAGTTGCTCGACTGGCTCGCCCAGGAACTCATCGATTCGGGCTGGAGCCTCAAACATCTGCACCGAGTCATCGTCACCAGTGCGGCCTATCGGCAGTCGAGCGCCGCGCGCGCCGAGGCGACTCGGATCGACGCGGACAACCGACTCGTCTGGCGCAAGAGCAAGCAGCGGCTCGAGGCCGAGTCGTTGCGCGATGCGGTCCTCGCCGTCTCAGGCGACCTCGACACGACACTCGGCGGCGAGCCGTACCTCGACTTCCAGACGTACTTCTTCAAGGGGACGCAGTTCTACGACACGATCGAACAGGTGGGCAAGGGGTTCAACCGGCGCTCGCTCTATCGGCTCTGGGCGCGGGGCGGGCGTAGCCCTTTGCTCGACGCGCTCGACTGCCCCGACCCCTCGGCGACGACCCCGCGCCGGGCCATCACCTCGACGCCGCTGCAAGCGCTGACGCTGTTCAACAACGCCTTCGTCCTGCATCAGGCGGAACTGTTCGGCAAACGAGTCTCCCGAGAGGCGGGCCGGGAGGCGTCGCACCAGGCGAGACTCCTGTATCGGCTGGCCTTCGGGCGCGCGCTGACCTCCGCCGAGGAACGGCTCGTCGTGCCGTTCGTCGAGCGCCACGGCGTCGCGGCCCTGGCCCGCGTGCTGTTCAACACGAGCGAATTCCTCCAGATCGACTGAAAATACGATCCAACCACGGATAACACGAATGACACGGATAGGATCAATTCAATAACTAATGAAAATGAATTTATCCGTGTCCTCTGTGTTATCCGTGGTTGATCTCTTAGCGGGGATCGACCATGCACTCTCTCGATGACGCCTCAATGTCCCGCCGTGACTGGTTCTCCTGGGCCGGGTCCGGCCTCGGTGGGGTCGCGCTCGCGGGGCTGTTGCAGCGGGACGGCCTCGTCGCCTCGACGACGCACCATCCGGCGAAGGCGAAGCGCGTCGTTCACGTCTGCCTGTGCGGCGGGCTGAGTCACCTCGACTCGTTCGACTACAAGCCTGCGCTGGCCAAGTTCCACGGTAAGAAGCTGCCCTCGAGCGAGAAGCCGGAGACGTTCTTCGGGCAGATCGGCCTGTTGCGGCAGAACGACTGGAAATTCTCGCGGCGCGGCAAGAGCGGGCTGTGGGTCTCCGACCTGTTCCCACACATCGCGAGCTTGGCCGACGAGCTGACCGTCATCAACAGCATGGTCGCCGACTCGGCGAACCACACGCCCGCGACGTTCCAGGAGAACACCGGGTTTCGCCTCAACGGCTTCCCGGTCATGGGGTCGTGGCTGAGTTACGGCCTCGGCGCAGAGACGGACGACCTGCCCGCCTTCGTCGTCCTGCCCGACGCGCGCGGCATGCCCGCAGGCAGCACGATCAACTGGAGCAACGGCTTCCTGCCTGCTCGACATCAGGGCGTCGCCCTGCGGACGCGCGGCGCTCCCATCGACGACTTATTCCCGGCTCGCATGATCTCCAAGGACACCGACAAGGACAGCCGAACCCTCCTCGGGGCGCTCGAGAGTCTGCACGCCACGAAGACCGGGCCGAGCGACGACCTCGACGCGCGCCGCCGCAACTACGAGTTGGCCGCGCGGATGCAACTCGCCGTGCCGCGCGTGACGGACCTGACGCGCGAGCCGCGCCGCATCCAGGATCTCTACGGCCTCGACCGGCCCGTCGCCGCCCTCCTGCGTGACCTGCGCCAGCGCGGCATGATCGACGACACGCTCGTACTGTTCACGACGGAGTTCGGACGCACGCCGTTCGCCCAGTCCGCCGCCGGCGTCATCGGCACGGGGCGCGA
>JANXSH010000180.1 GCA_025356615.1 Planctomycetia bacterium
CATATCCTAAATATTTCTCTGTGCCCTCTGTGACTCTGTGGTTAGTTCTTCGAATCAAGGCTTGTAACTTACGAGAGTATCGACCAGATTCGTAACGCTCGGCTCCATCCACTTGAGAAGGAAGTAGTCGGGCATGACGCCGAGTAGCACCGCGAGGATGACCAGGGGCACGACGCAGCTGAGTTCCCAGAGGGTGATGTCGGAGAACTTCGCGTAGGCCGCGTTGGTGCCCATAAAGACGCGCTGGATGGTCCAGAGGATGTACGCGGCGGTGAGGACGACGGTGAGGGCGGACAGCACGGCGAACGTGATGCCGACCCACTGTTGTCCGCCGGGGGCGAACGTCCACGTCGAGAGGACGACCATTACCTCGCCGATGAAGCCGCACATGCCCGGCAGGCCCATCGCGGCGAAGAACATCACGGCGCTGATGCCGCCGTACATCGGCATCGGCTCGTAGAGGCCGCGGAAGTTGTCGAGGTTGCGATGATGGGCACGGTCGTAGATCACGCCGACGCAGAAGAACATGCCGGCCGAGGTGATGCCGTGGGCGATCATCTGGAACATCGCGCCGTTCATGCCCATGCTCCACGAGCCGTTGGGTGCCGTGTTCCAGACGGCGATGCCCAGGATGACGTACCCCATGTGGCTGACCGAACTGTAGGCGACGAGCTTCTTGAAGTCGGTCTGCGCCATGGCGGCGAAGGCACCGTAGACGATGTTGATAATGCCCAGGAGCGCGACCCAGAGGGCGAGTTGCTCGGCTGCCCAGGGGCAGATCGGGTAGGCGATGCGGATGATGCCGTAGCCGCCCAGTTTGAGCAGCACGCCCGCCAGGATCATGCTGATCGGCGTCGGAGCCTCGACGTGCGCGTCAGGCAACCAGGTGTGGAAGGGGAAGATCGGCACCTTGATCGCGAATCCGATGAACAGGAAGACGAACATCGTGTACTGGAACGCCGGCCTGAAGAACCACTCGGAGTCCAGCCGATCGGCGAGGCCGTCCTCGAGCGCCTTCACGCTCGCCGTCGCGGTGCCGATCTTCGCGGCGTCGGCCTTGCCCTTCTGGAGGGTGGCCAACTCCTTGCGCGCGGCCTGGAGGGCGGGGGCGGTCGTGACATCCTTCACGTCGTTCGTGTGGAGGTACTCGAGCGCCGCCTTGCCGGCGCGGGCCAGGACGATGAGGTCGAAGGTCTGCACCTTCGCTTGGTCGAACGCCTTTTCTTTCGAGAGGCCCGGCGTCTCCCGCTCGAGGCGTTCGGCGGCCACTGTAACCAATTTCGGGTCCACGAAGTCGCGCATGTTCGTGAAATAGAAGCCGAGCAGCGCGACGAGGATGAACACGCTGCCGAGGAGCGTGTAGAGGAAGAACTTGATCGCGGCGTACTCGCGGCGCGGCCCGCCCCAGATGCCGATGAGGAAGTACATCGGCAGGAGCATGACTTCCCAGAAGATGTAGAACAGGAAGAAGTCGAGGGCGACGAACGAGCCTAACATCCCCGTCTCGAGGATCAGGAAGAGCATGCAGTAGCCGCGCACCATGCGGGATCCGCCGTCGTAGCGCTTGATGCCGAAGCTGGCGATCATCGACAGGAACGACAGGAACGTCGTCAGCAGGATCAGCGCCATGCTGATGCCATCGACGCCGAGGTAGTAGTCGATGTTGAAGCGGCCGATCCAGGGATAGCGGGCGACCCAGTCGCTGCCGGAGTATTCGGAGGGTTGGCCTTCGGCACCGTCCCGGACGGCGACCCGGTGGTCGAGGGACAGATTCGCCCGCTCCTCGCGCGTGTTCGTGACGTTCTCGCGATCGACGACGTTCTGCTTGAAGTTGATGAACACGGCGATCGAGATGCCGAGCGTCACGGCGGTCCCGACGAGCGCGAACCAGCACATGGCGTCTTCCCGGCCCTTGGGGAAGAACAACAGGCCGAGCGCGAAGACGCTGGGTACGAATACCAGGAGCGTCATCCAGATCAGGTCGGTCTCCATGAAGCGTCACACCTTACACGAAAGTCTGGAATGCCATCCGCGCGGATGAGCCTTAACCTGCCGTGGCCCTTGCCACGAAGTACGACAGGAGGATGAACAACCCGACAGCCGCGAGAGCCAGGAACAGAACGTAGCTACGCAAATAGCCCGTCTGCACCTTGCGGAAGCGGCTGCCGATCGAATACGCCACGTTGCCGACGAGATTCACAAGCCCGTCGATGATGCCGGAATCGAACCTGCCGTAGCCTCGCGCGACGCGGAGCGTGGTGCGCGCGACGCCGTGAATGAGGCCGTCGATGCGCGTCGTGTCGAACCCACTGAAGGCCCGCGCGACCACCATCGCGGGGCGGACGAGGAGGACGCTGTAGACCTCGTCGAAGTAATACTTGTTCTCGAGCAAGGCGTAGAGGCCGGGGAACTGCTCCTTGGCCTCGGCGGGGTCGAGGAGGTGATAATAGTACGTCGTCAGGGCGAAGATCACGCCGATGAACACGACCCCCAGCGCGAGAAAGCCTGCGGTGTCGTGCAACTCATGGGCGAAGTGCCGCTCGCTCTTCGCCTCCGGCTTCGCGGCGGCGGCGGGGAAGGTCTCGTGTTCGGCCTCGACGTGGCCGAAGTCGGCGAGGACCGAAGTCGGCTGGGCGTCGTGGATCGCATGTTCGAGCTTGCTCGCCGTGGCGTCGTAGAGCGGCCAACCCCAGGCGACACAGACGCTGAGAGTGCCGAGGATGATGAGCGGGACCGTCATGAGCAGCGGGGATTCGTGAGCATGGTCGTGGACGTGGTGATCGCGCGGCTTGCCGGTGAACGTCATGAGCCACATGCGGAACATGTAGAACGTCGTTATACCCGCTGTGGCCAGCGGCAGAAGGAAGAGCAGAGCGTGTTCCGGGTGGACGCGGACGTAGCCGATCGCCTGGGCGAGGATCGCGTCCTTGCTGTACCAGCCGGAGAACAGCGGCGTACCGGCGATGGCGAGGACGCCCATCAGCATCGTCAGCGCGGTGATGCGCATCTTGGGGAAGAGTCCGCCCATCTTGCGCATGTCCTGTTCATGGTGACAGCCGTAGATGACGCTGCCGGACCCGAGGAAGAGCAGCGCTTTGAAGAAGGCGTGCGTGACGAGGTGGAACAGGCCGGCGACCCAGCCGCCGATGCCGAGCGCGAGCATCATGTAGCCGAGCTGGCTGACGGTCGAGTAGGCGAGGACTTTCTTGATGTCGTTGACGACCACGGCGATCGAGGCGGCCAGGAAGAGAGTGATCCCGCCCGTGTAGGCGATGACCAGCAGCACCTCGGACGTGAAGACGGGATAACACCGCCCGACGAGGTAGACGCCGGCGGCGACCATGGTCGCGGCGTGGATGAGGGCGCTGACGGGGGTCGGGCCTTCCATCGCGTCCGGCAACCATACCTGGAGCGGGAATTGGGCCGACTTGCCGACGCAGCCCAGGAAGATGCCGAGGCCGGCGGCGACGAGCATCCAGTAGGGCATCGAGCCATGTTCGCCGTCCCTCCCCCGGTCGCCCTTGAACGGCCGCTGATCGAGGGCCGGGTTCGTTAAGACGGGAACAGCAGTCCCATCGTGCGGCGCGTGGTAGTTCTTCGCGGGGTGAGCGGGCCAGAGGATGACCTCGCTTCCCGTCGTATCACCGCTGCCCGTCTCGGGGATCTGGAGTTGACGGCCGGGGTTCTCGGGGTCTTCGAGTGCCTCGTTCCCCCGGACGATCCGGCCGGCGAAGTCGATCTCGTGATGGCTGTCCTTCATCGGGGCGCGCACCTGGGCGAAGATGCTCTCGAAGTGGAAGGTGCCGAAATACCCCCAGATGATGAGCAGGCCGATGATGAACCCCGCGTCGCCGACGCGGTTCGTGATGAACGCCTTGTTCGCGGCGTTGGAGGCGGTCTTGCGCTCAAAGTAGAAGCCGACAAGGAGGTAAGAGCAGATGCCGACGAGTTCCCAACTGACGAAGACCTGGAACAGGTTGTCGGCCAGAAGCAGGTTGAGCATCGAGAAGCAGAACAGCGACAGGTACATGAAGAACCTGCCGAATCTCCCGCGCCGCTCGAAGTGCTTATGCTCTCCGTGGTGCATGTCGGACGCAGGATGTTCATGGACGTGGTGGTCCTCCACCATCTCCGCCTTTTCGTCGGCCATATAGCCCATCGAGAAGACGTGGATCAGCGTGGCGATGAACGTGACCATGACGAACATCAATGCCGACAGGCTATCGATGTGGAAGCCGATGGTGAGCGTCGTGCCGCGCCCGGAGTCGCGGACCTCGCCGGGGAAGAGGCGGACGAGTTCGTAGAGCGTGCCGGACCAGCCGGAGGCCCTGCGCTCCTGCCATTCCTTGTCGATGCCCTCGATCTCGGCCTTCTTGGCGCGGATATCGCTCTTGACGGCCTTGAGTTCCTTATCGTCGGCCGAACGCGCGATCCCCTTCAGCTTCGCCTCGACGGTCTTCAGTTCGAC
>JANXSH010000189.1 GCA_025356615.1 Planctomycetia bacterium
CGGGCCGGGTGAGCAGCGTGGCGTTCAGCCCCGACGGCAGACGCATCCTCACCGGGAGTTGGGACAACACGGCGAAGGTGTGGGACGCCGAGAAGGGCCAGGAGGTCCTCTCCCTGAAGGGCCACACGGGCTTTGTGACCAGCGTGGCGTTCAGCCCCGACGGCAAACGCATCCTCACCGGCAGTTGGGACACCACGGCGAAGGTGTGGGACGCCGAGAAGGGCCAGGAGGTCCTCTCCCTCAAGGGGCACACGGACACTGTGTACAGCGTGGCGTTCAGCCCCGACGGCAAACGCCTCTTCGCCTGGGACCAACAGGGCAGGGTGCTGGCCTGGTCAGCCACCGACGGCCAGCCCGTCGAGCCGCGCGACCCGCCTCAGAAACCGAACAGCGGCTCCGCCCGCTCGCCCGACGGCCACCTCGTCGCCAAACCCAACGGGTCCGCTGTCGTCGTCACCGACCCGCGCAAGCCGGCACCGACCGGCGACCCCTGGCCCCTACCGGATCTCGCCGAACGCAAGCGCTACCACACCGAGCGGGCCGCCCTCGCCGAGAAGGAGAAGCAATGGTTCGCCGCCGCCTTCCACCTCGGCCGGCTGCTGCTCGACTCACCCAACGATGCCGACCTGAAACGCCGCCGTGACGATGCTCTGAAGGGGCAAGCCGCCGCGAAGGCGGCCCAGGCGACGCCGCCGCGCATGGAGAAGGTGCCCTGATCGCGGGACGGAGGCGAGGCCCTGGCTCGTGATCCCCCACGACGCGAATTCGCCCTCGCATCCCCGTAACGCACTGCCCCGGAGGTGTTCCTACGCTCGGTTCAACTCAGGTAGGCTTCTCCGACCGCGCTCAATGCCTCCTCGGGCGTCCCGTAGAAGTCGCCCGAGGGTAGAATGGTCGATTCGTACTTCTCGTTGCTGTAGCCGAACATCGCGAATGCCCAGTTTTCTTCGTTCCCGTAGAAGCGAAGACGACACAGGTGCAGGGGAGTATCGCGCAAGTGTGCGATCCGCTCCTCGCGTGTCTCGGTCAGATGAGACAACTCGGGTGGGGGCCACTGTTCCAGTACATCCGGCTCGATATAAGCGTCGATGTAGCAAAAATGACTCTTGAAACGAATCCCCAGGCGCGTGTACTTCCCCGCGAAGTGGCGCTCGGCATGGGCCAGCAGGCGTTTCGTCGTCCTCGCCTGCACGTTTGGGGGGATCGGTACGCCGCCCCGGTCGGGGTCGCGTACCCAGCCGCCTCGTGGCATGGGATTCTCCTTGGTTATGCGAATAAGTGATCGCGTTTCGTGACACCCCGACTTACTTCACGAACTTCTTCCAGTGCTTGTTCAGCTGGTCCGCCGTCAGGTTCGCCGCCTCCATCGCCTGCGCGGTCGTCTTCACCGCGACGTTCTCCCCCGGCTCGAACCCCTTGAGGAACTTCGCCAGCCGGGCCGTCCCGATCCCGTAGCCCACCATCTCGGCCACGCTCGCCTGCATCACCTCGGCCTCCTCGCCTTCCAACTTGCCGTCCCAGACATCGGCCGCGTTCCGCTTCTTCATGAGGAGGCGCTGCTGCTTCCGGTCGTCGGCGACGAACTTCTGCCCCGTCGTCGCGCGATAACTCGTCGCCCTGCCGAATCCACCCGTCAGCCACTCGGGCAGTTCCGTCCGCACGCCCGCCTTGCGCTGCAAGAGCAGCGTCGCCACCATCTCGCCCGCGCGCAACTCGACCGGGATCGCCCCCTTGCCCGCGCCGGGAACCGCGACGACGTGGAGGCTCTCGTCGTCTGCCAGGTAGCTCCCCGACTCGACGCCCATCGGTCGGCGCTTCTCGACGCGGCGGATGAACGACGCCAGGCTCTCCTTCTCGGCGAACAGATACACCGTAACCTTCCCAGGGTGCGCATCTTCCTTCAGGGTCAACGTCTTGGCCGCCGTCTCGTAATACTTCTCGAGCTGCGTGCCGATCGACTTCAGGCGCTTCTCCATCGCCTTGGGGGCGTAGATGAGCAGGTGTTTCGTCTCGAGGTGGGCTGGGTCGTCCAGTTCCATCGCCTTGCACGCCGCCACGGCGTTCGTCTTTTGGTTCGCGATCGCCTTGGCGCGGTCGTCGTCGGCTTTCGCCAGGACGACGCAGGTCGAACAGAGGCCGACCGTCAGCATCATGAGAGTTCGCATGGAGATATCTCGGCTCGGGGTGTAGAATGCCTCTGGGATTGTAGTCGTTCCGACCTCACACAAGGAGGCTTCCGCCAATGATCGCACGCAAATTCGCCGCCCTGGCCCTGCTCGTCGCCCTCGTCGTCCCGGTCAGCGCCCGGCCCAAGGGCAGCGACAGCGTCGTGAAAGCGACCGCCACCGCCTCCAAGCCCGACGCCGAGGGCAATGAAACCGTGACCATCATCCTCACGATCGACCCGAAGTATCACCTCTACGCCAACCCCGTCGGCAACGAAGACTTCACGTCCAACCAGGTCGTCGTCTCCTTCAAGAAATGTGCCCCGTCGAAGATCGACTACCCCGCCGGAGTGGTGAAGGAGGACAAGATCGTCGGCAACTACAAGATCTACAAGGGCAAGACGACGATCAAAGCCGTCGTCAAACGCCCAACGGGCACCGACCCGATCGAAGTCGCCATCAAGGTCCAGGCGTGCGACCACAATTCGTGCCTGATGGCCGCGACGATCAAAGTGAGCGTGAAGTAACACCGGCCCCCCGGCGAGCGGGGCGTGTGAACGCCCCGGAAACGAGACATCCAGGGCGTTCCCACGCCCCGCTCGCCCGTCAACATTCCCCCACCGAGATACCCACCCATGTTCCGCTCCGCGCTCCTACTCCTCGCCGTACTCACGGTCTCCACGCCCGCCGCCGACCCCACAGCGAAGAAGGGCAAGGCCAACCGCCTCGCCAAGACCAGCAGCCCCTACCTCATCCAACACGCCCACAACCCCGTGGACTGGTATCCCTGGGGCGAGGAGGCGTTTGCGAAGGCGAAGAAGGAGGGCAAGCTCGTCTTCCTGTCGATCGGCTATAGCGCCTGCCACTGGTGCCACGTCATGGAGAAGGAGTCGTTCGCCAACGACGAGGTGGCGAAGTACCTCAATAAGCACTTCGTCTGCATCAAGGTGGACCGCGAGGAGCGGCCGGATGTCGATCAGATCTACATGGCCGCGATCAACGTCCTGGGTCAGAACGGCGGCTGGCCGTTGTCGATGTTCCTCGACCACAAGGGCCGGCCCATCGTCGGCGGCACCTACTGGCCGCGCGAGGACAAGGAGGGCGAGGGGGAGAAGATGAAGGGCTTCATGAGCGTCCTGAAGGATCTCCAGGCGGCCTACGAGAAGCAGCCGAAGGCCTTCGAGGAGCAGGCCGAGAAGCTCGCCAAGGCGACCTCGGCTCAGCTCTCGGGCCTCTCGCGCGGGATCTCGCTCGTCGAACTCGACAAGACCCTCCTCGACGGCGTCGGCGAGGCGCTGCGCGAGAACTTCGACAAGGTCCACGGCGGCTTCGGCAACGCCGAGCGCAAGTTTCGCGGCACCAAGTTCCCCATGCCCTCGTCTCTCACCTACCTCCAGGGCCAGGCGCGGCGCGCCAAAGATAAAGAGGCCAGCGACATCGTCTCGACGACGCTCGAGCGCATGGCGATGGGAGGCATCTACGACCACCTCGGCGGCGGCTTCGCGCGCTACACCGTCGAGCGCACCTGGACGATCCCGCACTTCGAGAAGATGCTTTACGACAACGCCCAACTGCTCGAGGTCTACGCAGAGGCTCACAGTACCGCAAAGAAGCCGCTCTACGCCCGCGTGCTGCGGCAGACCGTCGGCTTCGTGGCGCGCGAGATGACCTCCCCCGAAGGCGCGTTCTACTCCGCCCTCGACGCCGACAGCGAGGGCGAGGAGGGCAAGTTCGCGATCTGGACCGCGAAGCAACTCGCGGATGTCCTGACGGACAAGGCCGACTCGAGACTCTTCCGCAAGGTCTACGGCGCGGACGACGGGTTCAATTTCGAGGGCCGATACCACATCCTGCGGCTCAGCGACACGCCGGCGAAGCTGGCCGGCGAGGCGAAACTCAGCGAAGAGAAGCTCGAGGCGAAACTCGCGCCGATGCGCCAGAAACTCTTCGAGGTCCGCGCCAAACGGCCGCGACCGTTCCTCGACACGAAAGTCCTCACCGCCTGGAACGGCCAGATGATCGCCGGCCTGGCGCGCGCGGGGCAGGCACTCGACGACAAGCCGACTATCGAGCGAGCGACCAAGGCCGCCGACTTTATCCTGAAGACGATGCGCAACAAGGACGGCCGACTCTTGCGCAGCTTCGCCTCCGTGCCCGGCGAAAAGCCGGCGGCGCGCTTCAATGCGTACCTCGACGACTACGCCTTCCTGGTTCACGGCCTCCTAACGCTGCACGACGTGACCAAGGAGAAGCGCTGGCTTTCCGAGGCGATCGCCCTCACCGAGACGATGATAAAGCACCACGGCGACGACAAGGGCGGCTTCTTCTTCACCTCCGCCGACCACGAGAAACTCTTCGCCCGCGCCAAGGACCAGTACGACGGGGCGCAACCTTCGGGCAACAGCATGGCCGCCCGCAACCTCGTCCGCCTGCACCAGAAGACCGGCGAGAAACGCTACGCCGACCTCGCGGAGAAGACGTTCCGCGTCATGTCGCCGACGCTCCAGACCAGCCCCGCGAGCATGTGCTTGCTGGCGGACGCCCTCTCGATGTGGCTGGAGAAATAGAAGAGAGCTAACCACAGAGTCACAGAGGGCACAGAGAGAAATACAGGAGAATGACTTTTACTCAGGTATTTCTCTGTGCCCTCTGTGACTCTGTGGTTAACTTCTTAGGAATTCGCTCGGATGATTCAGTCGCTCGTCCAACCCTTGTTCGACGGTCCCATCGACATAGTCGGCGATGTCCACGGCGAGATCGCCGCCCTCGGCACCTTGCTGCACCGCCTCGGCTACGATTCCGTAGGCCGACACCCCGAGTCGCGGCGGCTCGTGTTCGTCGGCGACCTCGGCGACCGGGGGCCGGACAGCCCCGGGGTCGTCGAATGGGTCCGCGACCGCATCGGCGAGGGCCGCGCCCAGGCCGTCATGG
>JANXSH010000209.1 GCA_025356615.1 Planctomycetia bacterium
CTCGAAATCCTGGAAATCCTCCCCGCCGAGCAGATGGCGGGCCTCCTCGCCGACGAACTCGAGAAGGGCGGCTACCGCCGCGAGGGCAACACCCTCGTCAAGGAGGAAGACGGCGTCGTCGTCTCCATCGACACCGAGAAGGGCACCGTGACGATCTCGTCGGACGCCTCCGAATCGACCAAGGTCGAGGGCGAGAAGCACGGCCGGGCCTACGACGACATCGGGCCGCACGCCAGCCAGGTCCGCGACAACCTGCGCCAGGAACTCCAGCGCGACATCGACAAGAAGGTGGACGACAAGACCTCGCAGCTCCAGAGCAAGGTCACGGACCGCCTCGAGGGCCAGCTCGGCGACCTCCGCCACGACCTCGACCAGGTCGTGAACAAGGTAACAGCCGAGGCGCTCAAGCGGAAGGCCGCCACGCTCGGCCAGATCAAGCAGATCACCGAGGACCACGAGACCGGGTCGATGACGATCGTCGTCGAAGTTTGATCGGGGCGGGCGAGGCTCGGGAGGGCGAGGCTCCCGCTGAGCCACGCGGGAACCTCGCCCACTCTCCTCGGACAACTTTCAAGTTCAGAGACCCGCTGGAGTTCTACAGATGGAATTAAAGGCCCAACAAGTTGTAGAAGGCTGCATCGAAGGTCTCGAGACGGTTCGCATCCGGCTCGAGTCCATTAAGGCCCATTCTCGCGATTCGGCGATCGATTCCAAGAAGCTCGATGATCCGGTCTATATTGTTCAGGAAGTCATCGGTCGGCTGAAAGGTCTATTGGAAACGCCGAAATTCAATCCTGTCCTGGGATCGGGCACAGCCCTCGCTTGCGATGATCGCCAAGAGGATCGGTCGAGTTGCTAACCTCGTTCATACCAATATCGTCGTATGACGGGGCGTCATGATTCATGTGCGATGTCGTGCGAAGGATCGCCGCCTTTGTGTCCTCGTCGCTGGGATGAGTAAGATCATTTGCAAGGGAATATGCCAGGCTAGCAACATCACTCAAGCGACTAACAAAGCGACTAATATGGCTACTATCATAAAAGAATCCGCCCTGCCGCAAGAGTTGACCGCCGAGGAGTCCGTCGAGGCGGCCTACGCCAACGAACTCGCGGAGGTGGCGTCCAAGCTCCAGCGCGGCCTGCCCACACTCATCGAGTGCGACAAGGACATCGGGCCGTACCTGTATCTGAACGTCCGCAACCGGCTGCGTCCGTTCAACTTGCGCTGCCTCTACCTCGACGGCCGGCCTCGCCAGGAAGAGCAGCAAGGGGCGATGCCGACGGGCATGATCGGGACGATGATTACGCAGTTACGCGAGGCCGTGCGCGGGGCCGTCGAGCGCCGCGTCGTCGTCTTGCCGCACCTCGACTTGCTGACCACTAGCCAAGGGGGGCTAACCGCTGAAGCGCGAGAGGTCATCCCCCTCTTGTACGAGAACCCCGAACTGGTTTGGCTCGGCTTCAAGGATCCCAGCTTTCCGCTACCGAAAGTTATCGAGAACCTGTTTCCGCACCGCGTCAGCCTGATGGGCATCAACCGCAATCGCCTGCGCTGCCTCATCACGCAGCGCGAGAGCCGGAAGTTCGGTCGCGAGTTCAACCCCTGGGGGCTGTACAAGTACGTTTCTGGCATCAACCCCGTCCGCCTGCGGAAACTCCTCTCGACGCTCGAGGGCGAGGACTACCCCGCCAACCCCCAGAACGCCTACCGCCAACTCCGCCAGGCGACGCTCGGCGGCACGCTCGAGGTGCCGAACATCAGCCTCGACAAGGACATCGGCGGGTATGTGAAGGTCAAGGAGCAGCTCCGCAACGAGATCCTGAACCTCCTGAGTAGGAAGGATGGGCTCGAGTCCGAGGAGCAGATCAAGAACATCGAGGAGTTGCTCCCCAAGGGCATGATCTTCTGGGGGCCGCCGGGCACCGGCAAGACGCTCTTCGCCAAGGCGATGGCGTCAGAAATCGGTGCGGCAGTGACAGTTGTGTCGGGGCCGGAGTTGAAGAGTAAGTGGGTCGGAGAATCGGAGGACAACCTCCGCCAGATCTTCCACAAGGCGCGCCAGTCCGCCCCCGCGATCATCGTCTTCGACGAGATCGACTCGTTCGCCACGGCGCGCGGCACCTATTCAGGCTCCGGCGTCGAACACTCGATGGTCAACCAGCTCCTGACCGAGATGGACGGCTTCCACCGCGAGGAGATGGTCTTCGTCGTCGGCACGACGAACTTCGTCGAGAGCCTCGACCCGGCCCTGTTGCGCCCCGGCCGGTTCGAGTTCCACCTGCACATCCCGTATCCCGATGCAGACGCGCGGCGCGAGATCGTCAAGATCTACGACAAGAAGATGAACCTGAAGATGAACGACGAGGCCGTCGATTACGCCGTCAAGCGCAGCGGCGAGGGCTACCAGACCGCGCAGGGCACGCCGTTCTCGGGCGACCACATCAACGCCATGTGCCGGTCGATCGCCCGCCGCCGGATGCGCGAGGCGCTCACCGCCGAGACGACGCCGCACGACATCGAAAAGGCCATGACCGAGTACGAGGAGCGCCTGAACCTCACGCCGAAGGAGGAGATGCTCCTCTCGACGCACGAGGCCGGCCACTTCGTCGTGGCGCTGAACTGCCCGCACCACCCTGCGCCGGAGCGCATCACGATCCAGAGCGAGATGTCGTGGGCACCGGCCTACGTCCGCTTCAAGCAGGACGAGTCGCGCCGCATCGGCATGACGCGCAACCAGATGCTCGACGACCTGTGCGTCCTGTTCGGCGGCATCGAGGCGGAGCGCCTGTTGCTCGACGACATTTCGACGGGGGCCGGCGGCAGCGACCTCAGCCGGGCGACGCTGGTCGCGCACATGATCGTCGAAATCTACGGCATGGGGGCCGGCGAGACCGGCCTACGGCAGTATCGGTCGCCGCGCGACGGCGAGCGCTACAAGGGGCTGTCGGAGGAACACACGCTCCTGATCGACCGAGACGTATCGCAGCTCATACGAGAGCAGCAGGCGCGGGCCGCGAAGATCCTCGCGGACAACAAGGACATCCTCGTCGTCCTGCGCGACGAGGTCATCGCCAAGAAGACCATCGAGGCGGGAACGCTCAAGGGCTTCCTCGACAAGAAGGACGCGATGCAGAACGAGCAAGAGTCCCCGAAGGAAGAGAAGAAGCCGCGTTCGCGTGACAAGGCCAAGAGCGAATGACCGCCAGGAGATACCCAGCATGGCTGAAATGACCATCCGCCTGATCCCCGACCCGGTGACGGGCAAGAAGAATATCATCATCTCGCTCACCGGCGACCAGGACGCGCTGCCGCACGAACACGAGCAGATGCACCGCGCGATCGTCAACAAGCTCCTCGGCGGGGGCAAGATCAAGGCCGAAGAGATCGGCCACATCGAGATCACGCGCGAGGAGAACGAGAAGGTGCCCGCGACGCCGAACCCGAGCGCCCCGCAGGGCGAGCGCGAGGCCGTGCCGCAGGGGCGGTGACGATGGAGGATCCAGGCATGAGCAATCTCCAAGCGGTCGTCCGCCACCTGATCGTCTGCGAGGACGTTCTCGTGGACGAGGCGAACCCGCGTCGCCACACGCTCGTGGGCCTGATCGGGGCGTTACGCTCGACGGGGGAACCTCCCTTCCCCTTGTTGTACCGCGAACTCTGCGCCTACATCCAGCTAACAGGTTGCCGCGGCCCGGCGGAAGGCCGCGTCGAAATCCAGTACGCGGACACGGGCGATCTCGTCATCCGCACGCGCTCCCGCACGCTGCCGCTCCCGACGGACCCCCCTCGACGTGATGGGCTTCAATTTTCGATTGCGCAATTGCCTGTTCCCACATCCTGGGCTGTATTGGGTACAATTCTGGTACAATGAACAGGTGATCGGACAACAGCCGTTGTTACTGAGGTGACGTGCCGTGAAGAATTCGATGAGGGCCGATTGCCTGTGCCCGCTCGGTGGCGATTACGTGGATGAGGCGGAGGTGCCGGCCGACGTGGCCTACTCTCGGGGCGAAGTGGTGCGACCGCAATTCGGCGGAACCTTCTTCGACCTCGGGGCGGCAGACGAACCGGACGAAGACCCGACCATCCAAACTCTACTGCGGATCATTCAGGCTGAGACGCACGGGCCGTCGCGCGCCCGAATGGTGGAGTCGATCGTGCGACTGGAGGCCCTGGCGCTCTGCCGGACGATCCTGGACAGCGAACGCTCGAGCGAATTTCAACGCAATTCTGCTTGCCAGGCGATTGGCGAACTCTTCGGACACGAGGCCGCCCGTGGGCCTCTGCCGAGGTCCCCGAACGCCGCCCGGTCCTAGCGTATGTGGCGACTCCCGTGTATCCCGACGAGGTCACCCGCCGACGCCATGATCCTCAAATTCCCCGACCTGAACATACTGCACCTGGCCCTCGTCAGCGGGGCCATCCCGCCGGCCATGAGTCAGGCCGGCGCGCTCGCCGGGTTCGACGACCAGAACCAGTGCCTCGTCGAATCCAGCGGCAGCGTCCCGCGCGACAAGCAGAACGAGTTGAAGAAGCTCGGCGTGCTGTTCCCGCGCTCGTCGCCGACGCCCCTCGAGACCGAGGTGTCGTGCTGGGCGGAGATCCTGCCCCTCGAACACGACCGCGCGCCGATCGATCGGCTCGACTCGACGCCGGTCCTGTTCGACCTCGTTTCGAGCGACGACCTCGCCCAACTCGCCATCGAGATGTTGCGGCTCGGAAACGACCGCCAGGGCTACCGCTGGCTCGAGGACGCCAGCCAGCCCGGCGTCCGCGCCCTGTTGCGCGTCGTCGGCCCGCCCTACTACACCCTCCTCCGCGCCATCGATCGTATCGGCGGCACCAAAGCGCCCGTCGCCTACCTCGAGCGTTACCCGCGCGTCTGGGTCGAGATCGGCTACTCGCATCCGCTCCTCGCTCAGGTCAAGCCTCCCGCCGGGAAGATCCTCCTGCTACGCCCGCCGCGTCAGTGGTCGCTGCTCGAGGACTCGTCGTTCCGCGACATCTACGAGCTGACCGAGTTCACGGTGCCCGACAGCCCGACGCGGTGGAAGCAGAGCACCAAGGAGGCGAAGCGACTGAGCGTGACGCCGTCGCTCCGGTCCGGCGGCACGCCCGAGGGGGCCGAGTTGTGGGTGTTGCGCGACGACCCCATCGCGGAACTCAACCGCTTCGTCCAGAACGCCGACGACCAACTCTTGCAGCGCCTCGCCTTCGCCGTCGGCGACAAGGGGCGGGAGAAGACGATCGTCGTCCGCGTCCGCCAGTCGAAGCAGCAGCCGCCCGTGTTGGTCTTCGAGAAGGCGATCGCCTACAAGCCGTACCTCAAGCTCGCGAACCTGTTCCTCCCGGTGGGGAGTCGGCTCCACCCGCCGTTGCGCCGCGATCAGGTGCGAAAGCTCCTCGCCGAGGACACGAGCCAAGTCGTCTGGCTGCACCCCGGCGAGAAGACCGCCTTCACGCCCGAGAGCCTCCCGGAGGACTCGTTCCGCCCCCTGTGGGACTGGATCGACTATGTCCTCGACCACGAGAAGGAGCCTCTGGCCGCGTGGGTCCAGGCGTCCCAGTTCGACTTCGAGCCGTTCGTCTGCGACGAGGAAGGTGCCAAGCCGCGCAAGCCGCCCGGCGAGGGGAAGACGACCCGCGCGCGCGACCGCGCCGGCCAGCGCGAGGGCGCGGGGGCCGAGATGAACTTCACGATTCTGCCCGATGACGGTGCCCCCGAGGAGGCTCTCGCCGTCCTCGACCCGTTCGGCACCGTGGCGAAGGTCGAGCCGAGCGAGTTGGAGAAGCAACGCCGTGCGATGGAAGAAACCTTCCTGTCGCTCGAGGGCGGCCTCGACATGCCCGAGCGCCAACGTCTCTGGCCCGAGTTGGCGATGCTCAACTCGCAACTCGGCATGGTCGATGACGCTAGCGTCTGTTGGATGAACTCCTTGTGGGAGCGCGACGGCACCGGCGTTCGTAACTGGGCCTGGGCGTGGTTCCGCACCGAGGCGGCTATCGTCCCCGCGAAGGCCGAGAGCGCCCGCGCGAAGCCGCGCGCCTGGGTGGCCGCCGTCGCCGGCGACAACGCCAAGACGCAGGAGATTCCCGGCGACGACCTCGACCGCCTCCTCAACCTCAACGAGCCGGGGTCGTCGGACCTGCGCGCCCTCGCCGCGTACATCGTGTGGGCGTCGCTTCAGGACACGCCGCCCGCGTCGCTGACCGCCCGACTCGGCCCGGTCAGCCGGTTCGTCGAGACGCACGAACGCCTGCTTCCCGTCCGCGCCGTCTGGCTCACCTGGTCGCACCTGACGCGCCTCTCGAGCGGCGATGTTCTCGCCCTGGCGAGGGCGCGTGACCGGCTCCTCGAGCGCCTCTATCACAACGGCCTCCGACCCGAACAGGACCTCCCGAGCTTCCTGCGCTTCGCGGGCCAGCCGACCAGCCAGCGCTTCCGGGCGGTGCGGCAGTGGATGATCGACCTCGCAAAGCTCGCCCAGGACTGGCACAAGGAAAGCGTCGCCGGGACCGTCGGCACCGCGCAGACCGGCGCGTACATCGACCTGACGTTCGCCTTCGGCCTGGCCCGTCTCGGCGAGAGCGACGCGGCGCGCGATGTCCTCCAGCGCGCGAAATCGGCGCTGGCGGGCAAGGACGACGCCCACAACTTCCTCTACAACGCCTACGAGTTCCGCGTCCGCCAGGCACTCGAGGGCAAGTCGCACACCGGCCCGCTCCCGAACGACCAGATCGAGTACCTCGACCACATGGAACGTCTCTCCCGCTACGTCGTCGATCGGCTGCGCAAACACTCGCGCATCCTCGAGCCGGACCAGCAGATCAACCCCTACCGTCACTGGGGGGCGCGGATCAGCGAAATCGAGAAGGAACTCGCCGCCCTGACCGACTTGACCGACCGTGCCGAACTCGCGTCGCGCGTCGAGAAGCTCCTCCGCGACGCCCCCAAGGGGGCCAAAGGTGCCGAGCAGCGAGCGCGCATCGTCCGCGCCGGCCTCGAGGCGGCCCCGCGCGTCGGCGAGGACTTCGCCCGCCGCATTCTCGACCAGGCGATCCCGGCCTACGACGCCCTGCCCGAGGTCAAGGAGTTGACGCAACTCGTCCAGCAGTCGGAGTTCCTCGAAAAGGCCCTCTTCCTCGCCGGCCACTTCGGGCGGATCGAGGCGGTCCACCTGTTGGTTACGCGCTTCCAGCGCATGCTCCAGAGCCAGAAGGGGCCGCAGGCGCTGCAAGTCCTCGACAAGCTCGCCGCCCAGTGCTTCCGGGGGCTGCGCAAGCTCGGCATGCGCGACGAGATCGACCAGATCCTCAAGCAGATGGCCGACCTCATCCTCGAGGGCCAGGATGTCAAGGCGATCGACTTCAAGAAGCGAGAACAGGGTATCGCGGCGCTGCGGGCGCTGCTCCAGGTCGCCGCGGGCTGGTACTACTTCGGGCGCGACAGCCAGGCGGAGCCGATCCTCCAGGCGGCGCGCTCGACGCTGATGGCGAACGACCTCCAGCCGCGCGAACAGACGCAACTCGCCTGCGTCTACGCCGCCGCCGTGGGGCAGGCACCCGTCGAGATCGCCCAGAAGCGGCTCGAAGAAATCTTCCGCCAACTGAAGATGATAAAGGACACCTACACGACCTCGAGCCACTTCAGCGTCAGCCAACTCGACGTGGTCGAGGCGGTGGTCCTCGCCGTGGTGTCGGACGACTTCACGATGGGCACGCAGGCCCGCCGCTGGCTCGACGACGACGAGTTCCTCGTGCGGCGCCGAATCCACCGCGACATGGACCAGGCGATGGAACGCACGGGCGAGAAGGGGCACCGTGGCTGAAATACGAAAACTCGTAGGGTGGGTCGAGCGGAGCGAGGCCCACCGGCACTTCACCGGCTTCATCCCTTACCGATGACACGAGGGGTAGTCTGGTGGGGCGCGCGCCCCCGGCCCC
>JANXSH010000988.1 GCA_025356615.1 Planctomycetia bacterium
ATCGCGATCTGAACGTGAGCGCCGATGGCCTCGCCTGGCGCGGCGCGAACATCGACAAGTCGCTGCCGTGGGCGTATTGCCGTGGCCTGAGCGTGGTCCGTGGAGCGCCGCAGACCTTGTTGCTGGGCAACGGCACGGGGCCGCCGGGCTGGGAGGGCGTGATCGGGAGGTCCACCGACGGCGGCGAGACGTGGGCCGAAGCGAAGATGCCGGGCCGGGCCAACAGCACGATCTGGACGTTCGCGATGCACGACGCCGACCCGAAGCTCATCTACGCGGCGAGCGTCAGCGGGCAAGTATATCGGTCGCTCGACGCGGGCGCGAGCTGGGAACGGCTACGACGGGAGTTCGGCGAGATTCGCGCCCTGGCGTGGACACCCGCATGAGCGCACGAGAAGGCCGGGCATTCCCCAATGCCCGGCCACTCCTGAAACGATGTTACTTGCTCGACGGGTCGATGCCGGGCAACCTGTTTCCATCCATCGGAGCCGGGGCGGACGGCGGCGGGGGCAGCAGGGGCACTGGCGGCAGCGACGACGTATTCGAAAGCGGTGGCAAATCCCTCAGACCTTCACTCCCTACCGTCCTCACGGGAGGCGGAGGCAAGCGCATGCGACTATCGTCCGTGGATCCCAGGCGGGAAGTAGGCGTCTCACCCGAGCGGTAATCCGAGCCTTGACCAGGCAGGCCGCCCATCGAAGGAGGGCCTTCGCTGGTGCGAAGGGCGTTCGTCGTGATCGGGCTGGCAGGCGGGGCGTTCCCAGAAACAGGCGAGCCGATCGAGGGGGTGTCGTTTCCGAAGCCCTTCGTCCCTGCTGGGATATCGGCTGCCTTGGGCGTCGTCTCCGTCTTGCGAGCATCGCCGACAGCTGGCGTCCCTCCCGGCATCAACACCGGAGGCTTACCCTCATCCAGGCCAGGTTGGGCGATCTTCGCCGGGAACGCCGGTGACGGATTATACTTCTGCCGACAGTTCTTACAGTTCTCGCACCCGACCAGGACCATCCCTGCCCAGATCAGACCGACGATCACGACCACGGGCTTCTTGCCCATAGGAATCCCCTTCCCCGTCAATAGAGCAACCAGGCCGCGCATTACCCCCGCGCGATCTAGAACGAATGTCCTCACCCCTCCGGCGTCTCGCTGTCGAGAACCGGCTTCGTGGGTGGGGGCATATCCATTGCTCTACGCGAAGTCAAGGGGTCTCCGCAGAACGAGTTCAATTGTCGTTTCGGCGAGCGAGGCGGCAAATACTCTGCGTGAAGGCGACCTAATAATCACGCAGAGTGTAGCCCGCCCCGCTCGCCGAACGACAACTCCGATCAAGGCGGCGGCAGCGGAGCCGGTCCAGGCGGGGGACCGTCACCGGGGCCGGGCACCGGCACCGGGGGCGGCAGCGGGATCGCCCCGCCAAAGCCCCCGACATCGCCGGCGGCGGCCTTCTCCTGGTTCGCGAGTTCACGCGACAGAGGGAAGGGCGGCGAGGGCGGGTGGAACTGCGGCGGGTGATCGAGGTAGCGCGGCGAGGGCAGGGTTTGCCCCGTCCCCGGAACTTGCGTCTGGCAGCCGACCAGCCCGACGATCGTCAGGCCAAGCCCCGCCAGGCACGCGCTCATCCAGCGTATGCGTTTCATGGTCCGTCTCGCCCCAAGCCTCTCGGCCTGACGCGACCTCCCCCAGGTTCTCTCGGGACGCTCCCCCACGGCGCGCCGCCCGGCGACTCGGCCATCGGGCCGCATCGCGTGTCCTTGAACATATCGACGCGGGTCGCGGCAAAATTTACTGGATTCGGCCGCAAAATCCGCCACCATAGAGAGACGAGGTCGTCGGCCCAGTGCCGGGACGACCTCTCGCGGCACGGTGGTCGCGATCTTTTCTCCCCTACGAGGAGGGCCGGCGTGCCCACGACATGCGAACCCAGGCAACGAACTCTTCCCCTCACGCTGCGCTGGCAACACCCGGACAAGCCCCTGCCCCGGCGCGCCGTCCTCCAGCCGGCCCGCTCGCCCCTTCGCACGGTGGGCCTTTCCGCACCGCCCTGGCTCACGAGTGGCCCGGACGATCAGCCCTTCGACTTCTGCATCGCGGTGCGCCGACTCTGCGCCGACATCGCCCGACGCTGCCCGGAACTCGGGCACATTGACATCCCTCGCGTCCTCATCGGCATGACTCAGGCGCGCGGCGGACAGCGCCACGGGCTGCAAGCTCGCGTCACCCCGCTCCGCTTTCGCGACGGTCGGCTTATCCGACGCCACGACGACATCAGTTACCGAGTGCAGCGCTATTTCGTCGATGGCCGGGAAATGCTCTACCTCCTCACGTTCTGTTTGCCGCGCTTCCTCGACCAGGAGTTCGACGACAAGTTCATCACGCTCTTCCACGAGCTGTTCCACATCAGCCCCGCCTTCGAGGGCGACCTCCGACGCATGGGCGGGCGTTGCGCCCTGCACTCTCGGAGCAAACGTGAGTATGATAACCGCATGGCCGCGCTGGCTCGCGCCTATTTGTCCGGCGGGGCGGACCCGGCGCTCCATTCGTTCTTGCGAATGGACTTCGCCCAACTGAAGCACCGCCACGGCTCGGTCGAGGGCGTGATCGTCCCCAGGCCACGCCTTCTGCCGATCACCGAGACAAGGTGACAAGGTGACAAGGTGACAAGGTGACAAGGTGACAAGGTGACAAGGCAGCCTTGCGGTTCAATAACGACTCACCGTTTCACCTTGTCATCCTAGGAGAGACCCATGTCCGACGCCTACGAGATGCCGCTGGAGAATGCGACCCCCGACGAGATCCGCGCGATCCTCGCCTCGGCCCGGACGATCGCCGTCGTCGGCCTGTCCGACAAGCCGGACCGCGACAGCCACCGCGTCGCCGCCTACCTCCAGCGCGCGGGCTACCGCATCCTCCCGGTGAACCCGGCGATCACGACCGTCCTCGGCGAGAAGGCCGTCCCCAGCCTCCGCGACCTCGCCGAGCCGGTCGATGTCGTGGACATCTTCCGCAGGGCCGACGCCGTCCCCGCGATCGTCGAGGACGCTATCGCCATCGGCGCGAAGGTGATCTGGATGCAGGATGGCATCGTCCACAACGCCGCCGCCGACCGCGCCCGCGCCGCCGGGCTGAAGGTCGTCATGGGCCGCTGCATGCTACGCGATCACCGCGCGATGGTGTAGAACAGAATGGGACACGGATCGAACGGATGATACGGATGAATACGGATCATACCAATTCGCATGGATCCGTATTCATCCGTTCGATCCGTGTCCCATTCTTTAGGATCCTCACCATGTCCCACCCCGCCGAGTTGTCCGCCGTCCTCGACACGGACCCCGCCTTGTTCGACATCCAGACGAAAGCCGCCGGGCCGACCGGCTCGCTGCCGTTGACCGAAGAACTGCTCCGTGAAGCGCCGAGCGGCGACCTCTTCGGCTGGACGATGGACGTGGGCATGGGCTGCAACCCCGCCGACCTGGGCCGGCCCGAAGTGCTGATCCTCAGCACATCCGGCGGCCTCCGCGACCACGACGGTAGCCCGATCGCGCTAGGGTATCACACCGGCCATTGGGAAGTCGCCCTCCTCGTCCGCGCGGTCGCCGAGGAACTTCGCGCCGTGGGCTGCCTGCCGTTCGCGGGAGCCTGCACCGACCCGTGCGACGGCCGCACGCAGGGCACGCCGGGCATGATGGACAGCCTGCCCTACCGGAACGACGCTTCCCTCGTCCTGCGTCGGCTCATCCGCTCGCTGCCGACGCGGAAGGGCGTCGTCGGCGTCGCGACTTGCGATAAGGGCTTGCCCGCCATGATGATGGCCCTGGCGGCGATGCACGACCTGGCCTGCGTCCTCGTCCCCGGCGGCGTCACCCTGCCGCCGGAAGACGGCGAAGACGCGGGCAAGATCCAGACCATCGGCGCGCGCTTCTCGCACGGACTCATCACGCTCCAGGAGGCCGCCGAACTGGGCTGCAAGGCGTGTGCATCGCCGGGCGGCGGCTGCCAGTTCCTTGGCACGGCGGCGACGGCGCAGGTCGTCGCCGAGGCGCTCGGCATGACCTTGCCCCATGCGGCACTCGCCCCGTCGGGTCAACCCATCTGGCTCGACATGGCGAGACGATCGGGCCGGGCGGTGCGCCAGATGATCGTGAGGGGGATGACGACGCGCCACATCCTCACACCGGCGGCGATACGCAACGCGATGGTCGTCCACGCGGCCTTCGGCGGCTCGACGAACCTTCTGCTCCACATCCCGGCGATCGCGTATCATGCCGGTCTCCAGCGCCCGACCGTCGAGGACTGGAACAAGATCAACCGTAGCGTCCCGCGTCTGGTCGATGCCCTGCCGAACGGCCCGATGGGGCATGTGACGGTGCGCGTCTTCCTCGCGGGCGGAGTCCCGGAAGTCATGCTCCACCTTCGCCGGATGGGCTTGCTGGACACCTCGTGTCGGACGGTATCCGGCGCGACGATCGACGAGACCCTCGACTGGTGGGAGTCGTCGCCTCGCCGCGAACGGCTCCGCCAAGTCCTCCGCGACAAGGACGGCGTCGATCCGGACACGGTCATCATGAGTCCCGAGCTTGCCCGGTCGCGCGGGCTTACCTCCACCGTGACCTTCCCGCGCGGGAATATCGCCCCGGAGGGGTCCGTCATCAAGAGTACGGCGATCGACCCGTCCGTCGTCGATGCCGACGGCGTCTACCGCAAGACCGGCCCCGCCCGCGTCTTCACCACCGAGAAGGCAGCCATCGCCGCGATCAAGGGCCACGGCGACGACGCCATCCGCGCCGGAGACATCCTCGTCCTCATCTGTCGCGGGCCGATGGGTTCGGGCATGGAGGAGACGTACCAGATTACCTCGGCGCTCAAGCACGTCCCCTGGGGTAAGCATGTCGCCGTCATCACCGATGCCCGATTCTCCGGCGTCTCGACGGGAGCCTGCATCGGCCACGTCGGCCCCGAAGCACTCGCGGGCGGGCCGATCGGCAAGGTCCGCGACGGCGACCGCATCCGCATCGTCGTCGATCGGATCAATCTGGAAGGCACCATCGATCTGGTGGGCGAGGGGGACGACGAGTTCGGCGTCGAGCGGGGAACCCAACTACTCCGCGACCGCGCACCGCGGCCCGATCTCGCACCCGATCCGGGCCTCCCGGCGGACACCCGCCTCTGGGCCGCCCTCCAGGCGGTCAGCGGCGGAACCTGGGGGGGATGCGTCTACGACGTGGACGCTATCGTCGCCGCTTTGGAAAAGAGAAGCTAACCACAGAGGCACAGAGGTACAGAAAAGACGAGAGGGTTAAGGCAGAGGACAAAGCGTTGACGCCCTACCTTGACTCTCTCTGTGCCTCTTTGCCTCTGTGCCTCTGTGGTTAGTTCTTATCTCGACTCCCTCAATGTCACCCGGTAGCGCAGGCCGGTCGTGTTCAGCGGCTCGCCGACGATACGGCTGCTCAGCGTGGCCGTCTTGCCCTCGAGTCGGTACTCGAAGGGCTTGCCGGTGCCGGGATCGTTCGGGATCGGGACGATCGTCACCGCAGAGAGCTTGTCGGGGAGCTTGCCGGACTGGGCGGCGTGCATCCGCAAGGCTTCGATCGCCCGCAGAGCCGCCAGCTTGCGCTCGAGCCGCACCTGAGCCAGTCGAACCTTGGGGATGGCCGGCAAGAACTGGCGGGCCAAGTCTGCCGCCTGGGTGTCCGGCGCGGACTTCAATCGCTTCTCCGCCTCAGCGGATAAGGTCCGGCCCTCGGGGAAGGGGACGTAGGCGGCTTTGAACACCTCATCGCGGAGTTCGTGATAGTAGTTCGTCAGGTAGCGCAACAGCACCTCGGCGGGCGACATGGCTTCGACCCGCTTGGCAGGAAGCTTGACGACCTCGAGGAGATACTTCCGGGCGTCGGACAGGTCGGGCGACTTGGACGCCGGGTCCGTCGCCGCGTTGCCGGCTTTGACAAGTATGACGGGCTTCTCCACCTTGCTAACCCGTTGCATCTCCGTTCGCACCCGTTTGAGGATCGCGTCCCACTCCGCCTCCGAGCGAGATTTGTTCCTGTCGGCGAGGTCCGGGAACTGCAAGTCCAAGAGGTTCATCTCGAACTCGTTGGGCTTGCGCTGGTCGATCAGTGGCCGGGGGATCACCGCCAGCGCCCAGTAAAGGTTGGGCGCGTCCGAGCGTTCGCTCAACTCGAGTACGCAATCCGCGAAATGGCTCGCGCGAGCGATGCCGACCAGGGAACAGATAAGGAACGGCCCCTCGCTGATCTGTTGGCTGAACGAGAAGCCCGTCTCCAGGGCGCGGATCGCATCGGCGTAGCGGCCTTCGGCGATCGCCAGCCGTGCCTCGAGGGCCAGGATCGGTGCCTGCCAGCGCATCTCCTGCATATCGGGCAACAGGATCCCGATGGTGTCGCCGGAGTCCAGGGAGTAGTTCCAGTCCGCAGTCTTCCGGCGTGCGCCGAGGTGGAGCTGCCGCAGGTTGTACTTGTAGCCGTCGAGAAAGGCCCTCACGTCATCCAGGGGCAACTTGTCCAGGGGCAGCTTGTTCCACCCATCGGGCTTCATCACCACTTCCTGCCTCCGCGCATCGCCTCGTTCCTGCGATAACCGCAGGTACATCGGCACGGCGTTGCCTTCCTTGCGCTCCGAGTTCGCCGGATAGAGCCGATACGAGAGGGCGGGGATGGGGGCCGCCCTCGCGCTGACGGTCAGGTCGCGATCGACGAGCCATTTCTCCTCGGCAGCGGGCTTCTTCTCCTTCGTCGCAGGAGCCTGGCCAACAGCGCTGACGAGCAGCACCGTCACGAGGAGCAAGGCGAGGGCGGACCATTGGCGCAAACGATTCATTCGCAGTACCTCTTATTCGGGTGTCAGACACACGTCACGGATCGAGGAGGGCATCACGTTGCCCTACCATGAGGACGGGGACCGTAGGGATGGGGCCAGGCGACACGGGCGTTTCGATCAGCCGAGGCGACCACGCCTCCAACCCATCTTCCAGGGCACGGCGGGCCGTCAGCCAGTCGTCGG
>JANXSH010000290.1 GCA_025356615.1 Planctomycetia bacterium
CTTCGCCCCCGTGGGCAAAAAGGTCGGCCCCACTCGCCCAAGCCTTCGACTCGAATCCCCTATCCCATCTGCACTTCGGGCAACTCCGCCCCCCCCTCGACGCGGTCGAGTTGCGCGACCACCGACTCGGCGAGCTTCATATACGCCGCCGTAATCGGCGAGTCGGGGTAGCGATGCACCATCGGCTCGCCGGCGTCGCCGCACTCGGCGACGCGCGGGTCGATGGGGATTTCGCCCAGGAACGGCACGCCGGCGGCCTCGGCGAGCTTCTGCCCCCCGCCGTGGCGGAAGATGTCGTAGCGCTTGCCGTCCTCGCCCATGAAATAGCTCATGTTCTCGACGATGCCCAGCACCGGGACGCGCACCTCGCGGAACATCTCCAACCCCTTGCGGGCGTCGATGAGGCTCACGTCCTGCGGCGTCGTGACGATGACCGCGCCGGTAAGGTTCGTCTGTTGTGTTATGGTCAACTGGGCGTCCCCGGTGCCCGGCGGCATGTCGAGGATGAGGTAATCGAGCGGCCCCCAGGACAGTTCCGTGAGGAACTGGCGCAAGGCGCGATCGACCATCGGCCCGCGCCAGATGATCGCGCGATCTTGCGGCACGACGAAGCCGATCGACATCAGCTTCAGGCCGTACTTCTCGATCGGAAACGGCGTCGTCGCCTGATCAACCGGGCAGGGGATGCCCATCATGATCGGCACACTGGGGCCGTAGATGTCGGCGTCCATGAGGCCGACCTTCGCGCCGGATCGGGCCAGGGCGAGGGCGAGGTTGGCGGCGACGGTCGATTTGCCGACGCCGCCCTTTCCGCTGGCGACGGCGAGCAGGTGACGGACGCCGGGCAACGAGATTCGCGGCGGCGGGGTGCCGGGACCGGGGGGACGCATAAGGGAGTTCTCCAGAGGGCAGTCAGCGCGAATTCGTCGAGGCCGATGCCAGACTCAGCTCGCGCAGATGGGTCAGCGTGTAGATGCCGGAATCGTGCCCGTCGCTCCAGACGACCTTGTAGGCGTAGCGCCCGACGCGCGGCATCGTCACCGGCGCGAGGGGGACGAGTTCCTCGGGTTTGAGGATGCGAAACGGGTCGGTCGGCTTCTGCTTGTCTTCCTTGCAACCCGCACAGGGGCAGGCGTCGCGCAGCGTCTTCCAACTGAGCCGGCCCACGACGCCGTCCGACCATTCGATGACGAGGTGGTCGCCGTCGCGGCGCATGGCTTTGGGCGGCAAAGTCTCCGCGTCGAAGGCGGGCATGGCAGGGGTCTCTCGCGGATAGGGATCTCTCTGATTGCATTGTAGAGAGCGCGGCGAGAGATGGCGGGATCCGAGGAGCGATTCATAAGTCCTCTCAGCCCGACGCGCCAGAGAGGGTTACGGCGTCCCTCGCTGGCGCGTCGGGCTTAGAGTGCAGGGCGTGGAGACACGACTCGTCGGCGAGGGCGTTGGGGAGGATCGGGCGGCGGAGCCAGTGGGTTTCCGAATCGACGATGGCCTGGTGGAACCCGGCGCGCACCCATTTGTAACGCTCGACGACCCGCCCCTCGTCCTCTACATCGATGTAGAGACCTTCCATGAGGTCGGAGTCGTCCGTTTCGCGAAGGACAGCCTCGACATCCAGCCTGCGCGAGGTCGCCTCCTCCGCGAGGCGGCCGCGCCACGCCGGACTCTTGTAGGCGCTGGGGCCGATGAGGCCGAGGAGCTGATCCAGCGATGCCATCGGCCCGACGTGCAGCGGGGGCAGGACGAATGCGGGCGTCCCGGCGAGGATGGACTGGACGGAGTCGATGCCGAGGAAGTGGCCGGTGCGCGCGTCGAGGATGTCGTAGGCGACGAAATAGTGGGGGAGGCGGTCGTAGAAGATCGTGTGCTTGGCATACATCCACTCGCCGTACAGGATCCGACCGGGGCCGAGTGCCTCGAAGAGGGCGTGGGTGTGGGTGCTGGCCCACTGCTTGAAGCGGTTGAAGTGCTTCTCGCGCGGCCCGCCGGTCAGATAGTGCCCGCGACTCTGGAGGTGGAGTTCGCCCTCGGCGTCGAAACTCAGCCCGGAGTTCGCCCCGTCGAGTTTCTCCGACACGACGAGGCGTGCGCCGTGCAGGTCGCGGAAGGGAACCTGCCCGAGGTCGTGGTCCCCCGCCTGAAGGCGTGAGCCTTCGAGGTGCGGCGTGCGTGGGTACTTGTGGATGGCGTTCATGGGCTGCTTCCAGGTCGGGAATCGTGATCGGGCCTCCTTGTGTCAGAGATGCGGTAGGAACAAAGGTTCAGGGATCCGCGACACGGGCGAAATCGCCCCGAGCGGTTCACTTCGACACGGCGCTCGTGTCGAACTTCTTGCCCTGCATCTTCTCGAATGCCGTCTTCTGCTCGGCGGTCAGTTCGGCGAGCATCTTGTCGGCGACTTCCCTCCGCCAACCCAGCATGAACTTTCGCTTCGCGGTCGCGTCCCGGAATCGCGTGACCTGTAGCACCATCACGAGATCCTTCTCGCGGTCGTCGGAGATGGCGGCGATCTTCCGCGTCTGCGTCGCGGTCAGCCTCAATTCTTTGCTCACGGCCTCGTCGGCGAGGGCGAGTCCCCCGCGCACCCGGTGGCTGATCTGTTGCAATCGTTTCATCTGGCCCGCGTCGAGGGTCTTGGCCATCGTCTCCATCGATTCCTTGTCCACGGCGGCGAGCGGCGCGACGGCCTTGACCTGCGCCGCCGTCATCGCGAGGTCTTTTTGCACGCTCGCGTGCTGCACCAGGAATATCGGATGCCCGCTGTCGGGCGGCGCGGCCCAAACGCTCGACGCGGCGAGCAGGACGATCACGGCGGTTATGCGACACTTCATCTCTGTCCTCCGGCGGGGAAGGCGGGTAGGTCTTCGACTTACTGTATGAACCCTCGCGCCGGAGGTCGAATTCCAGCACTGCTCCCTCTTGGGAGACGGCAGGTTCCTAACCCCGCCGGTGAATTCGGGTAGTGTAGTCGAGGAATCGTCTTGCTACAATCACCGAAATCGACCCGCCCGTCAGGGGAGGCTCCGACGGTGCGAAAGAAGGCGAAGGAAGCCACCGGCCCCTACCTGCTCGAGCTGCAACTGCTCCGGGACCGCGTGCCGTCTTTCGATCAGTACCCTTACTCCCTCCCAGCAATTCGCAACCTGGACCGCTTGCCGTTCCATCCGAAGGTCACGTTCTTGGTCGGCGAGAATGGGGCGGGGAAATCGACGCTGCTGGAAGCCCTCGCCTCGTCGGTGGGCCTCAACCCCGAGGGCGGCAGCCGTAACTTCACCTTCGCGACCAGGGCGTCCCATTCCGACCTCGACGGGTGCCTGCGTGTGGCCAAGACGATGAGCATGGCTCGGGACAGTTACTTCCTGCGGGCCGAGAGCTTCTACAACGTCGCCACCGAAATCGAGCGGTTGGATAAGGAACCGACATTCGATCCGCCGCTCATCGACTCCTACGGCGGGCGGTCGCTACACGAGCAGTCGCACGGGGAATCCTTCTTCGCCCTCTTCCGGCATCGCTTTCGCGGCTCCGGCCTCTACCTGATGGACGAGCCGGAGGCCGCCCTCTCGCCGAAGCAGCAAGTGGAGTTCCTGTCGGTTTTGCACGACCATTGCAAGAAAGGGGGACAGTTCGTCATCGCCACACACTCCCCGATCATCATGGCCTACCCCGACGCCCGCATCTATGTGTTGAGTGAAGACGGCATTCGGGAGGTGCCGTATCAGAAGACCGAACACTACCTGGTGACGCGCGGGTTCCTGGCGAACCCGCAAGGGATGCTGCGGACGCTGCTGGCGGAGGACGGGCCTGCGGAGGGTGGTGAGTGAAAAGGGGGGGGCGCGCCCCCGCCGGGCCTCGGAGCGGCACCCGCTGCTGACGTGTCGATCTCAGGGGGATTACGGTGAATTCGCGAAGCGGCCCATTGCGGCCAGGGCGAGGCGTTGCTACGCTGAGGCGGACGCCGCAGCAGAGGGCGAAGGCGGGCGGAATAGGCCGAAGTAGATCGGCCTATTCACTCGTTAGCCCGTCGCGCGCGGTGTAGCTGAACCTGCTGCGTCTGATATAATTACGACGAGAAGCAAAGAGAGAAGTCGAATGCCGCCCAAAAATCAAAAGTCCAAAGGATTCACAGACGAGGAACGAGCCGCAATGAAGGAGCGCGCCAAAGAGCTGAAAGCGGAAGAGCGAGCGAACAAGAACAACGCAGAAGGGGAAAGCGACGTACTCGCCAAGATCGCCGAGATGCCGGAACCAGAGCGTGCCCTGGCCGAGCGACTCCATGAGATCATCAAAGCCAGCGCGCCAGTCCTTTCGCCGAAAACTTGGTATGGGATGCCCGCATATGCTAAGGACGGCAAGATCGTCTGCTTCTTCCAAAGCGCGCAGAAGTTCAACACGAGATACGCGACGCTCGGCTTCAGCGACACGGCGAACCTCGACGAAGGTGCCATGTGGCCGACCGCTTTCGCGTTGAAGGAGTTGACTGCCACCGAAGAGGCAAGGATCATCTCGCTCGTGAAGAAAGCGGTGAGATGAGGACTGGCCTCTCCTCTCCGCAGTAGGTAGGGCGAACGAACAACGGGCTAACAAGGCGCTGCACCCCGACGCCCGCATCTATGTGTTGAGAAGACGGCATTCGGGAGGTGCCGTATCAGAAGACCGAACACTACCTGGTGACGCGCGGGTTCC
>JANXSH010000309.1 GCA_025356615.1 Planctomycetia bacterium
GAGCTGCTGTTCCGCCGCGCCCTGGCGATGTACGAGGCGCTGTACCCCAGGAACGTCCACCCTCGGGGGCACCGCGACCTGGCCCAGAGCCTGAACAACCTGGCCTTCCTGCACCAGGCGCGGGGCGACTACGCGAGGGCCAAGCCGCTGTACACGCGCGCCGTGAAGATGAACGAGGGCCTTTATCCCAAGGATCGCTACCCGCAGGGGCACCCGCACCTGGCCTCCACCCTGAACAACCTGGCATTGTGGCATTACTCGCAGGGGGACTACGAGAAGGCCGAGCCGCTGTACCGTCGAGCGCTTCGGATGTATAGTGCTTCCGCAACCTCCCTTGCTGCTTCCGTCCCCGAGGCGACGGCGCTGAACTACCTCGCCTCGCAACCCCTGACGCGCGACGGCTACCTGTCCACGACAAAAAATCTCCCCAACGCAGACGCCTACCCCGCCGTGTGGCAGACGAAGGCCGCCCTCGCCCGCGTCGCCGAGCGGCGGCACCTCGCCGTCTTGGCCGCCTCCTCCAAGGATTCTCGCGTGCTGTGGGACGACGTAATGTCCCTCAAGCGGCAGCGCGAGGCGCTGCTGCTCGCGCCCGCCGACGCGGCGAGGGCCAAGGCGCGCGACGAACGGCTCGACGAGATCGACGAGGACATCCGCAAGAAGGAGGCCGCCCTCTTGCCCTTTTTGCCCGCGCTGAAACGCTCCGACGAACTCGCGAAATCGACACCCGCCGACCTGTGCAAAGCTCTCCCCGGCGACGCGGCGTTCATCGACCTCGTTCGCTATGTGCGATTCACGCAGGATCCCAAGGTGAAGGGCAAGAAGGGAGAGAGCCGCACGCCACACTACGTCGCCTTCGTCCTAACGCGCGCCGGGGTGATGCGTGTCGAACTCGGTAAGGCGGAGCCGATCGAGGAGGCGTTCGGCCTGTGGCGGCGTGCGCTCGTCGAGGGGGCCGACTCCGAGCCGAAGTACGCTGCCAACGTGCATGACCTCATCTGGTCGCCTCTGGTGAAGCACTTGCCCGCGAAGACCTCCGCCGTGTTCGTCTCGCCGGATGCGGCGCTGAACAAGTTGCCCTGGGCGGCCCTGCGCGACGGCAAGACGAACCGCGTCCTCATCGAGGAGTACGCCGTCGCCGTGATGCCGCACGGCCCCATGCTGCTCGATCGGCTCACCGAGCCGAAGCGCAAGGGCGGGACGGGAACGCTCCTGGCGATGGGCGGCGTCGTCTACGACCAGGAGCCGAAGACCTCGTCCGAACTCGCACTCCAGCGCGGCCCGGTCGGAGACGCGGTCCTGTGGCAAGCGCTCGCGGGCACGGCGAAGGAGTTGACGCAGGTGGTCGAACTGGCCGGCAAGCGCAAGGTGATACGCCGCGAGGGGACCGCCGCAGGCGCGACGACGCTCCTGGCCGACCTGCCGCAGGCGGAGACGGCGCACCTGGCGACGCACGGCTTCTTCGCCGACGCCAAGTTCCGCACCGCGATGCAGTTCGACGAGAAGCTGTACCGACGTGTGGGCAACGAGCGGACCACCGCCGGTTCGCGTAGCCCGCTGGTGCTGTCCGGCATCGTCTGCTCGGGGGCGAACCTCCCCGGTACGCCCAACCGAGGAGTCCTCACCGCCGAGGCGATCGTCGGCCTCGACTTGCGCAAGATGAACCTGGCTGTGTTGAGTGCGTGCGAGACGGGCTTGGGCGATGTCGCAGGCGGCGAGGGCGTCTACGGCCTGGCGCGGGCCTTCCACGTCGCCGGGACGCGCAACGTCGTTGCTTCGCTGTGGAAGGTCGATGATGAGGCGACCGCCGCGCTGATGGTTCTGTTCTACCGCAACCTGTGGGGCAAAGAGAAGGTGTCGCCGATGGAGGCGATGCGCCGGGCACAGTTGTCTGTTTACCGGAATCCGGGCAGGCTCGAGGAGTGGTCGCAGGGTCGCGGGCCGAACCTGAAGGTGGTCATCGACAGCGGCAAGGCACCCGCCTTGACCAAGGGGGCGACGACCGCGCCGGCGAGGGCGTGGGCCGCGTTCGTACTCTCCGGGCCGGGGAATTGAAGGAGGCGAGTGATGAAGCGACTGATCGGGGCGATGTTGCTCTTGGCGTGCGTCGGAGCGACGAGGGCGGCGGGGCCGCCGGACGCGGCGACGTGGGCGCGGTTCGGGAAGGTCGAGGAGGCACGGCTGAAAGAGCGGCACGGAATTTCTCTGTATCGGGCAGGCAAGTTCGCCGAAGCAATTAATATGTTCGCGGAGGTGCTGGAGACACGGGAGGGGCTGTACCCCAGGGCACGCTATCCGAAAGGGCACCCCGACCTGTCCCTGAGTCTGAACAACCTAGCCGGGCTGCACCAGGCGCAGGGCGACTACGCGAAGGCAGAACCGCTGCTTGCGCGTGCCCTGGTGATAAACGAAGCGTTGTACTCCAGGGATCTCTTCCCGCAGGGGCACCCGTACCTGGCTACCAGCCTTAACAACCTGGCCGGGGTGCACCAGGCGCACGGCGACTACGCGAAGGCAGAGCCGCTGTTCCGGCGCGCCCTGGGGATGCGCGAAGCGTTGTACCCCAGGGATCGCTTCCCGCAGGGGCACCCCGACCTAGCCGACAGCCTGAACAACCTGGCCTTCCTGTACCGGGCGCAGAGCGACTACGCGAAGGCGGGGCCACTGTTCCGCCTCGCCCTGGGGATGAACGAGGGGCTATACCCCAGGGCACGCTACCCGCAGGGGCACCCCGACCTGTTTCTCAGCCTGAACAACCTGGCCTTCCTGCACCAGGCGCAGAGCGACAACGCGAAAGCGGAGCCACTGTATGCGCGTGCTTTAGAGATGTGTGAGGGGCTATACCCCAGGGCACGCTATCCGAAAGGACATCCCGACCTGGCAATCAGCCTGAACAACCTGGCCGTTCTGCACCAGGAGCATAGCGACTACGTGAGGGCGGAGCCGCTGTTTGCGCGTGCCTTAGAGATGTACGAGGGGCTATACTCTAAGGCTCACTACCCGCAGGGACACCCCCACCTGGTCGGCGGCCTGAACAGCCTGGCCGATCTGCACAAGGCGCAGGGCGACAACGCGAAAGCGGAGCCGCTGTATGCGCGTGCCTTAGAGATGTGTGAGGGGCTATACCCTACGGCTCGCTACCCGCAGGGACACCCCCACCTGGCCGGCAGCCTGAACAGCCTGGCCATATTGCACCAGGCGCAGAGCGACTACACGAAGTCGGGCCCGCTGTTTAGTCGCGTCCTGGAGATGTACGAGGCGATGTACCCCAAGGCACGCTACCCGCAGGGGCACCCCGCCTTGGCCACGAGCCTGAACAACCTGGCCGAACTGCACAAGTCGCAGGGCGAGTACACGAAGGCGGAGCCGCTTCTCCGACGCGCGTTGCAGATGCGCGAGGCTCTGTATCCCAAGGCTCGCTACCCGCAGGGACATCCCGACCTGGCCCAGAGCCTGAACAACCTGGCCACGCTGCACGAGTCGCAAACCGAGTACGCGCAAGCGGAGCTGCTGTACCGACGCTCCCTAGAGATGCACGAGGCAATGTACCCCACGGCACGTTACCCGCAGGGGCACCCCCACCTGGCCGGGAGTCTGAGCAACTTGGCCTACCTGCACAAGGCGCAGGAGGAGTACGCGAAGGCGGAGCCGCTTCTCCGACGCGCGTTGCAGATGCACAGCAACTTGGCCACGTCACTTGCCGCTTCCTCCTCGGAGGCGACGGCTCTGAACTACGCCGCCTCGAATCCCCTGACGCGCGACGGCTACCTGTCCACCACGACCCACCTGCCCAAGGTGGATGTCTACCCCGCCGTCTGGCAGACGAAGGCGGCCCTCGCCCGCGTGTACGAGCGTCGGCATCTCGCCGTCCTCGCTGCCTCCTCGAAGGAGGCTCGCGAACTATGGGACGCGATCCTTTCCCTCAAACGCCAGCGCGAGGCACTATTGCTCGCACCCGCCGATTCGGCGAAGGCCAAGGCACGCGACAAACGGCTCGACGAGATCGAGGAGGACATCCGTAAGAAGGAGGCCGCCCTCTTGCCCTTTTTGCCCGCGATGAAGCGGTCCGATGACCTCGCCATATCAACGCCCGCTGACCTGTCCAAGGCGCTCGCCACCGACATGGCGTTCATCGACTTCGTTCGATATGTGCGATTTACGCAGGATCCCAAGGTGCCGGGCGAGAAGGGTGAGAAACGCACCCCGCACTACGTCGCCTTCGTCGTCTCGCGCGTAGGGGTCACCCGAGTCGAACTCGGTAAGGCGGAGCCGATCGAGGAGGCGTTCGGCCTCTGGCGGCGTGCGCTCGTCGAGGGATCGCCTTCGGAGCCGAAGTACGCATCCGTCGTGCATAGCCTGATCTGGTCGCCTCTGGTGAAGCACTTGCCCGCGAAGACCTCCGCCGTCTTCGTCTCCCCCGACGCGGCGCTGAACAAGCTGCCGTGGGCCGCTCTGCGCGATGCGAAGACGAACCGCATCCTCATCGAGGAGTACGCCGTCGCGGTGATGCCACACGGGCCGATGCTGCTCGATCGGCTGACCGAGCCGAAGCGTAAGAGCGGGACGGGAACGCTCCTGGCGATGGGCTGCGTCGTGTACGACAAGGAGCCGAAGACCGCCACCGAACTCGCCCTCTTGCGCAGCCCGGTCGGCGATGCGATCACCTGGTCGGCGCTCGCGGGCACGGCAAAGGAGCTGACGCAGGTGATCGAGCTGGCTGGCAAGCGCAAGGTGATTCGCCGCGAGGGCACTACCGCAGGCGCGCCGACGATCCTCGCGGACCTGCCGCAGGCGGAGACGGCGCACCTGGCGACGCACGGTTTCTTCGCCGACGCCAAGTTCCGCACCGCCATGCAGTTCGATGAGAAACTCTTCCGTCGCATGGGAAACGAGCGGAACACTGTCGGTTCGCGTAGCCCGCTGGTGCTGTCCGGCATCGTCTGCTCCGGGGCGAACCTCCCCGGCACGCCCAACCGAGGCGTCCTCACCGCCGAGGCGATCGTCGGACTCGACTTGCGCAAGATGAATCTGGCGGTCCTCAGCGCGTGCGAGACGGGACTCGGCGATGTCGCGGGCGGCGAGGGCGTCTACGGCCTGGCGCGGGCGTTCCACGTCGCGGGCACTCGGAACGTCGTCGCCTCGCTGTGGAAGGTGGATGACGAGGCGACCGCCGCGCTCATGGTGCTGTTCTACAGCAACCTGTGGGGCAAGGAAAAGGTGTCGCCGATGGAGGCGATGCGCCGGGCGCAGCTGTCTGTGTACCGCGATCCGGGCAAGATAAAGGAATGGTCGCAGGGGCGTGGGCCGAACCTGAGGGTGGTCATCGACGGCGGCAAGGCACCCGCACTGACCAAGGGCGCGACGACCGCCCCGGCGAGGGCGTGGGCGGCGTTCGTCCTCTCCGGGCCGGGGGACTGAGTCTGGCTCACACGATCACCTTGCGAGGCCAGCACCCGACGCGCGCCAGCAATCGCTCGATGCGAGCGCGGACGTGGGGCGATGCCGGGTCGCGCTCGCCCGTCGCGATCCAACGATGCCAGTTGGCCAGAGACGCGATAACTCCCGCGCGGTCGAGGGCGCGGGCGAGTCGCTCCTCGTCGTCGCTCAGGGGGCGAACTCGGCGGTAATTCGAGAGGGCGCATTGCCACGAGGCCTCGTCGTCTTCGATCAGGCTGCCGAGCATGCGGGCGAGATCGACGGCGACCGAGTCGAAGTCGATCGAGGCGTAATCGACCAGCCCCGTCAGTGCGTTGCCCTCGTAAAGTAGGTGGTCGTGCCAGATGTCGCGCAGGACCGGCTGGAGGCCGACGCGCGGCGTGTTCGCGAGAATCGCGGACACCTGCGGTAGCCAATAGGCCAGTTCGCGTTGGAGATGGTCGGCGAACGGGTCGATGCGCGGCAGATTCTCGACCGCGTCGAGTCGTCGCCTCACACCGGGGCACTCCGCGAGGCCGGGCCGGGCGTGCGATTGCCAGGAGACGTGAATGAGGGCCAGCGCCTCGACGGCGGCTCGGAGTCGGGCCGCCGACGGGGCGGCGTGGAAGTCGGCGCGGCCGGGCATCCAGTTCATCAGTTCCCAGCACACGCCGGACCGTTCGACGACGGTCGCCCCGGACCGCGTCGAGACGAGTCGGGGTACGAAATCGAGCCGGGCGGAGAGCTGGAGCGCGTGACGGGCGTTGACCCGGCTGATACCCTCACCAGGGGCGCCCGCGCGGAGGCAGAAGACTCCGCGAATGGACTCGAGGCGATAGATGCGCGCCCCACTGAAGCCGCCCCGGTTGCCGAGCGGCTCGATCGCGGCATCGGCGACCCAGGCAGGGTAGGCGGCGAGGACGGGGAACATGCGACCTCGGGAAAGTGAAGCGAAGACCTCACCCCCCAGCCCCCTCTCCTGCAAGGAGAGGGGGAGTAAGAGGCATCTCGAATGGCTTCACGTCTACCACTTGGCGGTATCGCTCCCCCTCTCCTGCAAGGAGAGGGGGCTGGGGGGCATAGGCGTTAACTTAACGAGGTATATCCCTGAAAACACAGCGTGCCGCACTTGAAATCCAGCTAATACCGAGGCGGCCACACGCTTAAGTTAACGCCTATGGGGCTGGGGGGTGAGGTCT
>JANXSH010000318.1 GCA_025356615.1 Planctomycetia bacterium
GGTCCAACTGAGTGCAACTCAACGAATGATCCGTCGCCTAAAGCCCGATCCAAATAGAAAACAAGTGGCATTCAAATATCCTAATAAAAGCAAGAAAGCTGCCTGATTTTATGCGATTCTTTCCCGGATAGCCTTTTAGAGTCTGTTTTGATATTCCGCACAGGAAAAACAGCGATTTTGTACAAATGTATACTATGTTTTCCCAGGAGTTTTCGCCTAGAGTCTGTTTGGGAAAGAAAGACTCTTAGGAGTAACGCCGTTGGCGAGCGGCCCCTGTCGTAACCGTTCACCGCTCCCTCAGAAGTGCCAACAGTATACATGGATCATGACCATTGTTGGCCAAATCTGACCTGTTCCGACCCTGTTTTTACTGTTCGGAAGTCCAGATTCAGCGACAAAGTGTGTCGCTTTCCGAGAAGCGGTGAACGGTTACGAGTCCTCCAGGTCGAACCGCCGCCTAATTAACATGCGATTGCCCTGCTTCCGGGCCGGGGTAATATTATCGATTGGACACTGCTCCAACATGAAAGTACACCGAGCTACGAGCCAACACGGAAACAGAGCCGCACGCCAACCAAGCCGAGACGGCGGTTCGGCTCCCGACCGGCGCGGTACGCGCCGCGACAGAACCTATAGCGGATGTTCCAGGCTCCCCCACGCACGACGCGGACGATTTTGTCACTGCTATACAAGTTTTCACACCACTGATAGACATTACCCGACATATCGCACAGTCCCCACGGATGAGGTGCATCTAACTTGTATTTGCCCACTACCGTCGTTGTCCCCAGATACGGCCCAGTGTCATCGGTCCCATAGGGGAGCGTCCCATTGCAGTGCGCCTGCGTGCCGTTGAGCTTGTCTCCCCAGTAAAACGGTATCTTGTTCCCCTTGCCCCCGCGATACGCATACTCCCACTCGTCCTCGTGAGGCAACGTTAGCTTGCCCTCCATCCCCAGTGCCTTGAACGCTATACGACGATCGTTCAGCTTCATTATGAACAACACGCTCTCGTTCCAACTGACCTTCTCCACGGGGAATCGCGTCGTGACGAGTCCCTTGGCCTTGTTGTCTTTCTTGCCGTCGAATTCGCTCAGGTTCGCCTTCACGACCGCCTGCCACTCTTCCTGCGTTACTGGATACTTGCCCAGCCAGAACCCCTTGGTCGTATACTTCCCGCGCTTGTCTTCCGCTTCCGACGCCAGCCACTCCGGTTCCTCTTTTGCTTTCATTTGCTTCATCACCTCATCGCGCTCGGCTTTCGGCGAGCCGAGTCGAGCCGTCCCCGCCGGGATCCAGCAGAAGACCATATCCACCCCTTTCGCGATCTCCACCGACCGCTCTTCGCCTGGCTTTGGGTCCGATGCCTTCACCGCCGTGCGCGCCAACACCAGGCTCCGGGCCGAGCCGCGTACCTCCGGCGTCTGGATCACCTTCGGCCCCTTCTCCTTCGACACCGCGTCGGGCAACTCCTCCTCGACATAGTTCGCCAGCCCCAGCCAGGTCACTTCGCCCGTCTTCTTGTTCGCCGCCTTGCCGCCGAGTCCCTCGATCACGTGGTGAAACAAGAAGCCGCGATTGTGCTTCTTGCTCTCGTGGCTCGTCTGTCCCTTACTGCAACTGAACAGCGCCACCGTGCCCCCCGGCAGGTCCGGCACCAATGGACGGGTCACGCTGCCTACGTCCGCCGGCTTCTCCCCCGATGCGCCGTCGGCGGGGTCATTGCGGCAGGCGTCCATCAGAAACACCTTCGAGGTCGCCTTGCACCTCCTCAGCGAGGCCATCACTTCTTGGATGGCGACCAGGCTCTTCTGGTCCTTGAGGTCGCTTTCCTGTGGGCAGAAATAGAGCTTGTCCGTCTTCTTCAGATGGACCCCGTGCCCGCTGACGCCGACGAGCATCACATCGCCCGACTTGCACCGCGCCGTTAACGTCTTCATGTGGTCGCGGATGTTCTTGGCCGTCGGACGCAAGAAATCTTTGTCCTGCTTGATCGCCTCCGAGCGCGTCAGGACGGTGACATGGTAGCCTTGTTTCGTCAGCACTACCCCGAGGTCGGTGACATCCTTCTCGGTGTAGCCGAGGTTGCGCAGCCCCGAGCCATCCGAGTAGCGCTGCACGCCGACGAGGAGGGCATACTTCTTGCCCTCGTCCTCCGCCGCCAACAGAAGGCCAGCCATGAGGACTGGGACGAATGCCGCGAGAATCCATCGACGATGTGCCATGGCGAATACTCCTGAGACGCGAAGAGGCAGCCTATAGAGAGAGGATAAAGGAGTGAGAGGGGATTTCATCTCGAAAAAGTTCCCGCACGGCGGAATTCGTTTAGCCGCGACGCGAACCGGAGCGCTAGGTCAGCGTTCATGAGGCGGACAAGCGGTTCGCTCCCCTGAGGGTGTGACTACGGAAGCAACCCCCGGATGAAGCGTAGCGCAATCCGGGGCTACATTTCTGTCACCCCTGCCGGGGTTCAGGAGTCCATGCGTCACCTCGCGCGAATTGGCGTGGAGTCAGCGAAGGTCAGGGTATGCGTATCGAACCCCGTTAGGGGTGACAGAATTGTAGCCCGGATGAAGCGTAGCGCAACCTGGGGCGCGTGCTGCCCGATCCTCTCGCTCCCCGAGGTCCGTCTTGACACTCGATCGCGTCCCGGTATAGTCCCGTCGCCAATTAAGGTCGATGCGCTCTAAGTCGGGGATCCTTGGATCCGCCACGGTGGGGGGTTGCGTATCGGCATGGAATCGTTTGTAAGGGGAGAGGGATGAAGCATGTTTCTCTTGGCAGGCTTGGGTGTGTTCACTGCCTGCCTGGCGGGCTGGGTTGCCCTGGCCCATGCCCAACCGACTCCAGTCGGTGTAGGGCCGGTCGATCCCCCTGGGGTCGAGAGTCCGGTTCAGCCTCCGTTGCCTGGTGGTGCCAGCAAGGGGCAGGATATCCCGCCTTTCGAGCCGTCCGCCGCACCTCCCAAGGTGCCGACGGCCAAGATCCCGCCCGCGCCGATGATCGAAACGCCCCCCGCCCCCATGATTCCGCCCACGCCGAACATGATCGAGACGCCCCCCGCCGGCCTCCCTTCGCCGGTCACGCCCGTCGCGAAGCCAGTCATCGGCCTCGCAGAGGATAAGGCCGACCCGAAGGAAATGAAGCCCGCTCCCGTGAGTGGCCTGTCCCCCATCGGGGCGGGAGAAACGAACACCGTTGCTAAACCCGCCTCCGGCGAGAAGGTCGATCCCGCCCTGGAGCAACTCTCCGGGAAGCAGGAGCCGGGCGTTAGTCTGGAATGGGTGGGAACGCCCATCGCCAAAGTGGGCCAGGCGGGGGAATACTCGCTCGTCGTCCGCAACCTCGGCAACAACCCGTTGCAGGATGTGATCGTGAAGGTCGCGATTCCGACCGGCCTGAGCGTTCAGGGGTCCACCCCGAAGGCGCTGGATGAGCGCGGCAAGTTGGTCTGGGATCTCGGCACGCTCCTCGCCAAGCAGGAGCGCGTCATCGTGTTGAAGATGCAGGCCGAGGCCAAGGGCGACAGCACGCCGCAGGCCTGGGTCACGTTCACCGGCTCCGCCGTGATGCGCGTCAGCGTCCGCGAGCCGAAGCTCGCCGTGAAGTGTTCGGTCGCCGACAAGGTTCTCGTCGGCGATCCCGCCGCGTTCACGCTGACCGTGACGAACCCCGGCGACGGCTCGGCGGACCACGTCAAGATCCACGCGGTGTTGTCCGAAGGTCTCGAACACGCCCGCGGCAACAAGATCGATTTCGACATCGGCAACCTCGCCCCCGGCGAGTCGCGCAACGTCACGCTGCTCTGCGCCACCCGCACCGGCGGCGCGCAGAAGTGCGAAGCCGTCGCCGAGGCCGAGGGGGGCCTGTCGGCAAAGGACGCCGTGTCGCTCAACGTCATCATGCCGCGCCTCGACCTCCAGATCGTCGGGCCGCGTCTGCGCTACTTGGACCGCAAGGCGATCTATTCGCTCAAGGTGACGAACCCCGGCGATGCCCCGGCGTCGAACGTGACGGTGGCCGACACGGTCCCGGCGGGCTTCAAGGTGTTGGCGGCCAGCGACGGCGGTCGGCACGACTTCCAGACCCGCACGGTCTCGTGGTTCCTCGGCGAGGTCGGCCCCGGCCAGACCCGCGAGGTCAAGCTCGAGGTCCAGGCCGTCAACGTCGGCGAACACAAGCACAAGGCGACCGCCGTCGGTGCCCGCGGCCTGCGTGCGGAGAGCGAATTGATGACCCGAGTCGAGGGGCTGTCGGCCCTGCTCGTCGAGCTGGTGGACACCGACGACCCGGTCGAGGTCGGCGGCGAAACGGGCTACGAAGTCCGTATCACGAACACCGGCTCCAAGACCGAGACGGACTTGAAGCTCATCGCGTTCATCCCCGAGAAGATGGAGTTCAAGAACGCCACCGGGCCGGTTCGCTTCCGCGTCGATGGCCGAACCGTCATCTTCGAGCCGCTCGAGAAGCTCGCCCCGCGAGCTGACGCGATCTTCCGCGTCAACGTCAAGGCGCTCAGCGCGGGCCAATGCCTGTTCCGCATCCAGGTCAACAGCGCCAACCTGACCGATCCCGTCGTGAAGAACGAGTCCACGCGGATCTACGCCGACTCCAACGAAACCGGCTCGGGGACGCCACCCGCTTCGTCGGGCATCAACCCGCCCCCGGCTGGGCCGATCGGCACGCCCCCGGTGGGTGTCCTCCCGGCTCCCGTACCCGGCGTGAATCCGACCGAGCCAGCCTCCGGCCCTCCGGGTGAGCTGCCCCGTCCCGGCGGGTATTGATACGACGGTCAGCGGTGAGTGAGACGCACTGTTACCATTAGGGGTCTGACACGACCCGCTCGCCGAATGTAGTAACGAACACGGACGGCCTGTCAAGCTCTCGAGCGCTTGACAGGCCGTCCGTGTTCGTTACTAATGGGCGAGGTTGGGCGAACCTGAGCGAGGCGAACCGGGCGATGAAGTGTAGCCGGGGCTTACTTCAAAGGACGATCGACGAGGCTGATTGCTTGGACTCTGTAGAGGGGGCCGCCGAGGCGTGCGGAACCCTTCTCGCTAATGACCTGGCCTTCGATGGTGACGAGATCGCCCTCACGGTAGTTGTTCATCATTCGGTCGCGGGCCAGAATCACGCTTCCTCCGTTGCGATCCTCTTCAGCGAGAGGAGCGTAGCGTAGGACCCAGAGTCCCCCGTCGGCATGCACGAAAGACAGTTGCCCCGTCAGGCGACTGTAATTCGAGGCGTGGCTTACACGCTGTTCATACCGACGGGCCAACTCAAAAGGGTTCTTGACCTCCGTTTCGATGCGAGCGCCCGCCGGGGCGATCGGGGCGATCGGGACGATAGGGGCCGAGACACCCTTACCGTCGTCCTTCGGCATCTTCTTGATCGGCTCGATCGACTTGCCCGGCTCGACCGGGGTCACCGGGTGAGACGGAACGCCAATGGCCGGGGCACCGATCGACGGGGCGCAGCCCGCACAGCCGGGCTGGGCTACACCAGCGCAGCCCGAATCGCAACTGTCACAAGTCGGGCAGCAGTTGCTCTTGCACTTGCGAGCGCGGAGACGGTCCAACAGACTGGGCTTCTTGGTGCAGCAAGAATCGCAGCTCGAGCCACAGCTCGCCGTTGCGCAGCTGGAAGTGGCACAGGCTGGTGCCGCACAGGTCGGAGCCGCACAAGCCGACTCGCAGCAAGACGACTTTTTACGGAAGCGGGCTTTGATTCGATCGCAGAAGCTGGGCTTGCCGCAGCAATCCGAGCCGCACGAGTCGCAACCCGCACCGCAATCGCCAACAGTGCCGCCACCACAGCCGCCCGGGATGGGCGTCGAGACGATCGGTCCAGACGCAGGGGGTGCGGCGTGGACCGCGTCACCTGCGCTGACTGATGTCAGCAGCAGAAAGAGTACATTCACGGGAGTATTCCTCCGTAGATCCGGGGATTAGACACCGACGACCTGAGCGAACCGAAGTCCTCTCATCCCTGGGCGGGAAGCGACCGGCGGTGCGTTCCTCTCCTGTATCCGATGCCTGGGCGCCGTCCATCCGGTCCCAATCGCTCGGTTACTAACCCTAAACATCGGCTCCCAAATCGCCTCTCTTGAGGAGGTTCCCACGAAGGATCCATCATCCCTCGACCGCGCTCCCTACCTGTCCCGCTGTAACCGTTCGATTTTGTGGAGACTGCCTGGATTCGCTACGTTACGCAGCCATTCGTGCGGGACGGAGGATGCGTGTCAAAATCGAACGTGTCATCCTTCGCCGAGTTCTTCGAGCAAAGGCCCGAGGTGGCGTTCATATCGTTTCCAGCGACCCACCGAATTGCGGTACATCGGCTGGCGGACCTGGAGGACGCTCGCTGTCCGCACGACACGCCGAGTGTCCTCGAAGTGCAGGCAGCGCTCGTCCCAGTCCAAACCACAGGTGGCGACCAACCGACGGCTGGTGGCTTCCTGGGTCGCCGTCAGTTCCTCGTAGTGCAAGTCGAATAAGGGGACAGGCAAGACGCTGGCCCAGTGTGCCATCAGACGCCGATACTCGCGGTAATACTGGCCCAAAGTTCTCAAGTCCGAAGCGAACGGGTGAGGGTTTCCGAAGTTCTGGAAGAAGCACGAGAGGCAGGTATCGACGGCATCGCGCCGGCAATGGATGAGTGCTGCCCGAGGGAAGAGCGTGGCGATCAGCCCCAGATGAAAGAAATTAGCGGGCATCTTATCGACGACTCGTTCTGCTGCGCCACCCAGTTGTCGGAGCCGATCGAGGAACGGGTCGGCCAGGTCTTTCGAGGTGGCCGAGTCCAGTCCCGTCACACACTCCGGGTAGCTCGCCCCCGTGCGATTCGACAACGTCTGGGTCAACGTCCCGATATCGTCGAGTTCGCCGGCCCCGAAAACTTGAGGGTGACTGGCGAGGATCTGCTCGGCCAGCGTCGTTCCAGAGCGCATCATGCCGACGATGAACACCGGCAGCTGGCTATCCACGCCAAGCGACGCAACGCGCGCGAAGTAGGACGGCGTGAAGGTCGCTATCAAACGGTCCACCAACTTCCGATGTCCGACCGGGTCGAAGACCGTCCCGCGCAGGCGGTCGAGTTCTAACCGTAATTCGTTCCCACGACGGTAGTGGTCGAAGGCGGAATCGCAGTCCCCCAACGTGTCGAGTTGAGTGCCTAGCGCGAAGTAGAGCCGACAACGGTCCTCCGGGGGCATGTCCTCGCGAGCCGCCAGGGTTCGCAAGTTCTGATCGTAGTCGTCCGTCAGGCGATGATGGCCGGCGCTGGCGAACTTGCCGATGCTGACGAGCGCCATCGAATTGCCGGGGTCCAGACGGAGGACTTCCTGGAACTCGCCGAGCGACTCGTCGAGCCTCCCAATCATCCCCAGCGTGTACGCCAGGTTGTTCCGTGCGACTGCATACGCAGGCTCGAGTCGCAGCGCTTCTCGGAAGCACTGCATCGACTCGTCGATTTGCCGCATGTCTCGTAGGGCCAACCCCAGGTTGCTATATGCCTGAGCAAAGGCGGGCCGGAGCCGGAGCGCCTCGCGCAAGTGTTGGGCGGCCCGTTCGGGCTGACCGGCGGCGAGCAGCGCCCCGCCGAGGTCGTTGTGGGCCTGAGCATGATTCGGGGCCAGGCGAACGGCTTCCTCGAGCAAGGCCAAAGCCTCCGGTAGTTTCCCTTGCGATTGTAGGACGGCACCCAGATTGCATCTGGCATCGAGGTGCTTGGGAGCTAGGCGGAGTGCCCCGCGGAAGGCGACCTCCGCCTGATCGAGCCGACCCTGTCGGCGCAAGCTGACGCCCAGGTTGTTGTGGGCATCCGGGACCGTAGCGTCCGAACGAATCGCCTGGCGAGCATGGCTCTCCGCCTGAGTAAGGTTGCCGGCGGCGAGGTAGACCGAGGCGAGGTTGCTGTGGAATTGCGGGTGGGGACCGTGTACCTCCAAGGCCCGGCTGATGAGGTCGATCGCCTCCGCGTGCCTGCCTGTTTGGTGAACGAGTACGCCCAGCAGGTGCAGAACGTGAGCGGTCTGTGGGGCCTCGCGGAGGATGCCACGATACAGGGCTTCGGCGTCAGTCAGGCGGTTCGCCTGGTGGTGCTGAACCGCCTGACTCATGCGCTGCGCGAGCGTAGACATGGGCACTCACGATCGCGAGTGAATAGACGGAGGCATGAGGTGGACGCTAGTCCGACCTAACCCCCTAACCCCCTTCCCTAAAGGGAAGGGGGGACCGGAGGCGAGTGAGAAGGTTGACTATCCCCCCGTCTGGCTCCCCTTCCCGCTTTAGGGAGAGGGGGGTGAGGTTTTCGCAGCGCCATCATGAGAGTCTTCCGTG
>JANXSH010000367.1 GCA_025356615.1 Planctomycetia bacterium
CCCTTATCGCTCGGATGCCTGCGAAATCCACGATGCTGCCCGCCCTTGTCTGGCCCTGGGGTACGACGACCGCCTATCGCTTCTTCATCGCCGACCGCCTCGTCTCTTGCCTCGGCAAGCGCCCGCCGACAGCGCTCTTGCCGCATCTGCCCCTGATGACTGGGACCGGCAAGCGCGAGACGATCAAGCTCTTCGTAGCCCAGAAGAAGTGGGACGCGGCGACGCGCGACGCAATGCTCGAACTCGTCGGCGACCGCGACAACTACGTCCGCAAGGAGGCGATCGAGGCGCTTGCCACGGGCAAGATGGACGAGGCCGACGCCCTCCGGGTCGAGGCGCTACTCACGCGCAAGAACTCCGACCTGCGGCGCGGCGTCCTCGGTCTGCTCCGCCGACAGTCGCAGTCCGCCGCATTCACCAGCGCCGACCGGCTACTCGTCTCCAAGAAGCCCGCCCAGCGCGCCGCCGGGCTGGACCTGCTGGCGCAGTACGCTGTCGAAGATAAGGAGCGCGAACGCTGTCGGACGATGGCCCTCGCGTATCAGGCGAAGTACCCCACCCCCACTTACGAGGAGCAGTCCTCGCTCGAGACGATCCGCGACGCGGGTCAAGCGAGACCCACTCTCGACGACGCCCTCGGCCTGCTCGATCGGACGAAACTCACCCCGATCATCGCCCCGACGATGAGGAAGACACAATGCCTCACGAAGGTGGCGATCGAGTGCCTGACTTCGCTCGCCGACCTCGTCGCCGAACACGCGGATACGCCGATCATCGTGCAGCGCTACGACGGGCCGCAGGAATCCCTCTTCGGCAACGGCTATTACTCGATCCCCAACCCGGACATGGAGAAGACTGCCGAGGAGGACATCGCCTCGCTGCCCCTTGCCCCGATCTGGCAGAAGTGGGCGAGTGAGCGGCCCCCGAAGCTGCGCGACAAGGACGGCTTCGAACTGCTCCGTGCGTACTGCTGGGTCAACATCGGGGGCGACGGGTGGTCCGACAAGGAATGGGCTGCCACTACTGCCTTTCTGAGCAACGGCCAGAAGCTCCCGCCTCTGAGGTACACCCGGCAGGTGAGCATGTTGCTCACCTGGCTGATCCGCCTCGACCCGCCGAAGGACGCCGGGCGGTTCATCCTCGACACGACCGAGTCGGTCTTCGCTCTCGTCCCCGAGGCGGCCCATAAGCGGATCGTCCCGACCACTTCGTACTACAACAATACCGATTGGCGCTATACTTATTCCCGCTCGCCGGTCAACCTCTGGCTGAACCGCGCCCCCAACCTCGCCACCTACTTCGGCGACCGCTGGGTCGCCAAAGACATCGCTCGCTGGTGGCAACTCCTGCACTGGCGCGACCAGCCTCTCCTCGGCGTCCCACGGATGCGGCCCGACCTCGACTCGTTGCTCTGGGCTATCGACGAGAAGGTCGCAAACCAGGCCGACCTCTTCGACCAACTGCTCGGCCCGTCCAACAACTTCCAGGACCTCCAGCGCCTCACGGCCCGGCCCCAGAGCGCGGACCTTTTGCCGCACCCTGTCCTCGGCGAACCCGTCGAGCGCTGTCGGCATCGCGTCATCGAGGTCGAATTGGCGCGCGGAGAGAACCCGACAGTCGCGTCCGACGCGGCCCGCGCGCTGACCTCGATGTACGGGACGGAGCTGCTGTTCCGCCTCCTCGCCGCGCTGGGCGATCGGCCATTCTCGACACGCACCTCGACGGGGCGCGCCGAGGTGTTCAGCGAGATGATAAAGTGCTGTTTCCCACAACCGGAGGACACGCCCGACCTGTTCGCCTCGCGGTCCAAGTCCGCGAAGCTCGATTCCGCACGCATCCTTCGGCTCGGCATCGTCTCGGCGCAGTGGATGCCGCACACCGAACACGCCCTCGGCTGGGCCGGTCTGCGTGAGGCGTACTGGTGGATCATGGCCCATATGGGGCACTACGGCGGTGATAGCGCACTCGCCTGTGACGACGGCTTGACGCCCGGACTCGACCTCGAGAGGCGCTGGGAGCAGCTCGTCCGCGAGCGCTCCTCGCTGACGCGCGAAGAGATACAGATGGGCAAGTACGATGTCCACTGGTTCCGCCGTGTCTACGAGACCGTGGGCCGAAAACGCTGGGACACGCTCCTCGACGCGATGCGCGTCGCGCACGCCGGCTCGTCGCTCAAGAAGGTGGCCTATGCCGCCGAGGTCATCCTGGGTCGAGCGAAGAAGGCCGAGCTCGTCGGGAAGATTCGCCAGAAGTTCTCCCGCGAGTCGCTGCGCCTGCTCGGCCTGCTGCCCCTGACGCGCGGGCCGAAGGGCGAGGCCGACTTGCAAGGGCGCTACCGCGTCTTCATGGAGTACCGCCGCTATGCCCGCGCGCTCTCGCCGATGGGCCGAGAGGGAGCGCTCAACGACCTGGCAACGGGCCTGAGCAACCTCGCGCAGACGGCGGGGTTCCCCGACCCGATCCGCATGGAGTGGGCGCTCGAGGCCAAAGAGATCGCCGACCTCGCCGCCGGTCCCGTCAGCGTCAAGTCTGGCGACGTGACAGTCCAACTCCGCATCGAGAACCAGAAGCCGGAGATCACCGTTCGGCGTGGCGAGAAGCCGCTCAAGGCCGTCCCGCCGGATGTTCGCAAGCAACCCAAGGTCGCCGCGCTACTGGCGCGACAGGGCGAGATTCGCCGTCAGGCGTCGCGTGTCAAGCAGTCGCTCGAGGCGATGATGGTTCGTGGCGACACCTTCGCGGGCCGGGAACTGAAGCAGCTCCTCATCCACCCACTGCTCCGCCCGCTCCTCGAACGCCTCGTCCTCGTCGGCGATGGTGGCCTCGGCTATCCGGTGAATGACGGCCTCGAGTTGGCGGACCACATGGGTAAGCGCCGACCCGTGAAGTCGGACGAGATGCTCCGCATCGCTCACCCGCACGACCTGTTCGCTTCGGGCGAATGGGACAAGTGGCAGGCCGACTGCTTCCGCGCCGAGCGCGTCCAGCCGTTCAAGCAGGTCTTCCGTGAACTCTACCTCGTCACTAAGCAGGAGCAGGCCGACGGCGGGGCGTCGAATCGCTACGCCAGCCAACAGGTGAACCCCTCCCAGGCCAACGCCCTCTGGGGCGGTCGCGGGTGGAATACCAAGGACGAGGTCACGAAGACCTTTCACAAGGAGGGCATCGTCGTCGATGTCGGCTTCCGCCACGGTTACGGCACCCCCGCCGAGGTGGCGGGCCTGACCCTCGACGCGATCCGCTTCCGCCGCCGCGGCGAGTGGAGGCCGATGCCTCTCGCCGAGGTTCCGCCACAGCTATTCAGCGAGGTGATGCGCGACTGCGACCTCGTCGTCAGTGTCGCCCACGTCGGTGGCGTCGATCCCGAGGCGAGCGCCAGCACCGTCCAGATGCGCGCGGCGCTCGTCCGCGAGACTTGCGCCGTCCTGAAGATCAGCAACTACGAAATCAAGGGGACGCATATACTCATCCTGGGCAAGCTCGGCAAGTATTCGCTGCACCTGGGTAGCGGCATCGTGCATCGCCAACCCGGCGGCTCCCTGTGCATCATCGCCGTCCAGGCGCAGTCGCGCGGCAGGCTCTTCCTGCCGTTCGCCGACGACGACCCCCGGACGGCGGAGGTCGTCAGCAAGGTGCTGCTGCTTGCGAAGGACCATGAGATCCAGGATCCGACGATCCTGGAGCAATTGCGATGAGAAACAACCGTTCGAACCACAGGGTTCCGTGACCCTGTGGTTCGCTCCTTCATGAGGCTCGCCTCGCATGTCGGAAGCGACCCTTTCGCCTTATGGTCCGGATTCGGACCTGCTGTTCGCGGCTCTCGCCCATCAACTCGGCTTCGTCCGCCGGGAGGATCTCTTGACCTCGCTCGAACTCTGGGCCGAGGATCGCCATCGCCCCCTGAGCGACATTCTGGTCGAGCGCCGGGCGATCGCGGCGCACCGCCGCCGACTGCTCGACGACGTGGTGCAGGAGTACCTCCTTCAGCACGGCATGGACGCCGCCCGCGCCCTGGAAACCGTTTGCAGTGGGCGTCAGGAGACGCTCGACCTGGGTCGCTTCACGTCCTCCTCGACGGAAGGGACGCGGGACTCGGGCCTGCTCACGATGCACACGCTCACACCCAATGCGCCCTCAGGGACTGCCGCGTACCTGACCGAAGGCCCCCCCTCGGGCGTCGGGACGAGGACGATTCCCGGATGGCGATTCCGCATCCTTCGGCCCCACGCCCAGGGCGCGCTGGGCCAGGTCTACCTCGCACAGGACGAGGAACTCAATCGCCAGGTCGCCCTCAAGGAGATCCAGGAGGCTTACGCCGGCCATCGCGACTGCCGGGCGCGATTCCTCCTCGAGGCGGAGATCACCGGCAGCCTGGAACACCCCGGCATCGTCCCGGTCTACGCCCTCGGCATGTACGCCGACGGCCGGCCCTACTACGCGATGCGCTTCATCCGGGGCGAGAGCTTCCACGAGGCCATCACGCGATTCCACGCCGCCGACGACGACCCGCACCGGGATCCCGGCGACCGGGCCATGACCCTACGCGGCATGCTGGGCCGGTTCGTCGATGTGTGCAACGCCATCGCTTACGCGCATTCGCGCGGGGTACTGCACCGGGACATCAAGCCGGGTAACATCATGCTCGGCCCCTACGGTGAGACGCTCGTCGTCGATTGGGGGATGGCCAAGGCTCTCGGAGGCGAAGCCCCCGGCGGCACGGAGGAGCCGATCCGACCGATGGCCGCCGGGGGCCAGGCGACCATGCTCGGTCAGGCCATCGGCACGCCTTCGTTCATGTCGCCGGAGGCCGCCGCCGGGAAGGTGGATCAGGTCGGACCGGCCAGCGACATCTACAGCCTCGGCGCTACACTCTTCGCCCTTCTCACCGGAGTCCCGCCTTTCGACGGGGATCGCGTCTCGACCATCCTCGCGATGGCCGAGCGGAATGATTTCCAGCCGCCGCGAAGGGTCAAGCGAAGCGTCCCCGCCGCCCTGGAGGCCGTCGTCCTGCGGGCGATGGCCGCCGAGCAGGGGGATCGTTATCCTTCCGCTGCGGAACTGGCGCAGGATGTCGAGCGCTGGCTCGCCGACGAGCCGGTTCGGGCGTATCGCGAGCCGATCCTCGACCGCGCGCGGCGGTGGATGCGGCGGCACCGTCCCCTCGTCACCGGCGTCGCGGCGCTCCTGCTATCGGCCCTGGTCGGACTGGGCGTCGGCCTGTGGGCCGTCAACCGCGAGAAGGACCGCACCGCGCTCGAACGCGACACCGCCGAACACAACTTCCGGCTCGCCCGCCGGGCCGTCGATGAGTGCTTCCTGCTGGCGACCGAAGATCCCCTGCTCCAGCAAGAGAAGATGCGCGGCGTCCGGCGACTCCTGCTCCAGAAGGCGTTGCCCTTCTACGAAGGCTTCCAGACGCGCAAGCCCGACAGCGCGGATATCGCCTCCGAGATCGGCAACAACCACTTCCGCGTTGCGCGCATCACGTCGGAGATTGGCCGAAAGTCTGTCGCGATCACGTCGTATGAACAGGCCCGTACCGTCTTCGTGGACCTCGTTCAGAAGTACCCCGACGACGAGAATTATCGCCTCGACCTGGCCCGCGTCCATAACGACCTCGGCCTCCTCCTGCGTGACACGGGCCGGGGCGAGGAGGAACTGGCCGAGTTGACCGCCGCCCTCGAGCTACGCGAGCGCCTCGCCTCCCGGAACCCAAACATCCCCGAGTATCAGAGCGATCTGGCGGCGACGTATAACAACCTCGGCGTCTCTCAACGGGACAGGAACCGCCCCAAGGAAGCGGAGAAGCATTTCGACCTGGCGCGCGACACGCTCAGGCAACTCCTCCGCGAACACAAGGGCGACATTCGCTATCGTGCCGCTCTCGCCGCCGCGCTCCACAACCTCGGCCAGCTCCATGCCGAACAGGGAGCGCCGGATCGCAGCCTCGCCGAGTATCGCGAGGCGCGTTCCCTGCGCGAAGGCTTGCACGACAAACATCAAGAGGTCGCCGCCTACCGAAACGATCTCGCGGGGACGCTGATCGATATCGCGGTTCTCGTCCGCGACACCGACAGGGCCGAGGCGTTGCGGTGCGGCGAGAAGGCTCAGACGCTGAGCGCCGCGCTCGAGAAAGAGTTTCCCGAAGTCGCCGAGTATCGTTTCGGACTGGCCCGCGCGCTCGATGTCCTCGGGGTGTTGAAGCGTAAGGTCGATCCCAAGGACGCCCAGGCTTTGCACGCCGCCGCCATCAGGCTCCTCGTGAAACTGGTGGAACAGCATCCCGATGAGGCCGAATACTCGATGGCGCTCGTGCGGGCGAATCTCAATTTGGGTCGGTTGCATCTCGAAGGATCTCGTCCCGAGGACGCTCTCCCCTGCTTCGACCAGATCGCCGCGTGCATCAATCGCCTCTCGATGACCGAGCAGGCCAAGCCCCACGCTCGCCAATTGCGACGTGACGCGGCGCTAGGCAGGGCGGAGACGCTGGGCAAGCTTCGTCGCCATGCCGAGGCGCTGCCGAGTTGGGACGAGGCCGTCCGCCTCAGCGACCCGCCGGACCACGATATCGAGGTCAACCGGGCCAAAGCCTACGCGCGAGCGGGCCGACACGCGGAGGCCGTCGCCCAGGCGGAGGCGCTGCTCGCCCCGAAGGTCGTGCGTGGCGAGATGCTCTACGAGACCGCCTGCGTCTTCGCCCTCGCCGCGAAGGCGGCCCATTCGGATGCGAAGAAACCAGAGAACTGGCGTCAGCGCGAGTCGTCGCGACTCGCCTCTCGTGCCGTGGGCCTGCTCGAGCGCGCCCGCGAGAATCGCTTCTTCGATAGTGCCCGGATGCGCGACCACGTCCTGAAGGACGACGACTTCGCGTTCCTCATCGATCGGGATGACTTCCGGGCATTCCTCCGGCGTATCGAGGCGATGAAGGATTAAGGGCAATACCGTTGAACGAAGGAGGTAGGGTGGGTCGAGCAACGCGCAGCGGTGCGAGGCCCACGCGGAAGGGTGATAGTC
>JANXSH010000397.1 GCA_025356615.1 Planctomycetia bacterium
CTTCGCCATCGAGTTGCTAACCGGCTCCCCGACGTATCGCCTACGCGCCGCCGATCGTTGGCCGAACGCGCAGGGACTCGCCGAAGAGGCGAAACGCATCGGACGAGCGCAGATGATTGATCCGGGCCATGTCGTGCTGAACTACGCCCACTCGATGGGGCCGGATTTCTTCGGGGTCGCCAACGCGGCCCTCGCCCGGCTGAACCCGGAGGCGAACGCCATCGCGTTCATCCGGGGGGTGATGGCCGACCGCCTCGACTGGTCGAACCTGCCCGAGGACAGCAGCGAATTCCTGATGAGGGTCACGGCCGGATGATCTGCCTGGCCGATAATGACATCATCCTCAAGCTGGCCTGCTGTGACCTGCTCGGCGAGGCGCTGTCGGCGCTGGAAGCGACGACGGACGATGTTTACGTCCTGGGTTCTGCCGTCCACAAGCTGCTCAGTCCGAGCAAGCCGGCGAGAGCCAAGGTCAAACCCGGCGAACCCGAGTATGCCCGCCTGGAGGCGTTCTTCCGTGCCGTACGAGTCATTCAGGCAACCCTCGCCGGAGGAAAGCGCGGCGTTCAACGACGTACTGAAGATCGATCCCGGCGAGGCGATCCTCTTCGCGGCTACGTCCGAGTATCCTGAAGCCGTCGTAGCCACCGGCGACAAGCAGAGTCTGGTGGCATTGTCGAGCGCCGAGGGCGAGACCTGCGTGAGAGTGCGCGAGCGAATGGCCGGACGGGTCATCTGTTTCGAACAAACGATGTTGAGAGTGATCGACGGAAGCGGGTTCGATTTCGTACTCGAGCGCGTGGTGCCGGCTCGCCAGTGCGACACGGTCCTACGTTCCGTCTTCGGCTCAGGTCTCGCGGCAACGGAGGTCGGGGTTAGAGAGGGGCTTCAGAACTACATCGGCGACCTGCGAAAACGAACCGGCAAATTACTGATCGAGTAGTTGATGGGGCCAGTTTTTGTGTTGGCCCCAATAGTCGGCACGTCGCCGCGAGGGCCGCACCTACGAGTCGGCGTCGGCGCTGCTGGAGCGCGAGCGGGCGGAGCGGGCCGCCACGCCGAAGCCAGCCCAGAGACGGAAGAGGTGAGCGTGCTCCTGAGCCGACTACCTGGTCTCTCAGGCCCGACCTTCCCGGAACGGCTCTGCCATGCTACGATGAACTATTTGGTGTGTCGGCGTGCAACGAACCTTTACTCCGCCAGCTTCTGTCCCTCGCAGTCATTCACCGTCAGTAAACAAGGGGAAGGACGATGATTGGCAAGCCGGAATCGACATTCACCGCCCCGGATGGCTTCCTCCACTTTCCACTCGAAGAGGCCACTTCTAATGTTGGAGATCAGAGGCCAGCTTCCGAGACCATGTGGAATGACCTGGTCGATGACCTGTTGCGCCTTCACGAGTTGGAGGAAGACTGGGACGGTCAGGGTGCGGAAGCCCCTCACCCAGCCATCATCAACGGGGCCATCAAGTTGGCCTTGTACTTCGAGCAGAAGAAGACACCTCCGGCAACCCGCGCCATCGCCGGGCTGAGGGGGACGATCTACTTCGAGTGGCAAACACCCCTTTGGTACTATGAGGTCGAAATCCTGAGTCCTGTGGAGGCAGAGTCCCGGTGGCTACCCATCGGAGCGGACCGCCCGGAGGTTAGACGGTTCGAGATCCCGAACTGACGGACGAGGCTGGCGGCCCCACGATGAAAGATCAGAATGATCCGATCACGGAGGATGAGTGGCTGCTCCGGCTCGTCTGGGAAGACCGCTTCGTCAAGCGGGACCCGCCCATCTCACTCAACGCCTTCGAGCCGCGAGATGGGCGGCACCCCGATACCGAAGGGATTAGCCTGTTCCGCGAGGCATGCGTCGAGAACCCGGAAGACATCTTGGCTGTCGTCGCGGCAGACAAACGTCATCGATACGGGATCGTAAAGATCCCAGTGAGCATGCTGGCCGGACAGGATCTGACGGTTCGACCGGACAACATCGAGGAAGTCCCAGGTCACGTCGTCATGCCGGAATTGAACCTCGTCGCGTACTCGGCCAACCCCAACGATTTCCTGACCCAGAAACAGGCGCTGGCAAGGATCAGCAGTGAAAACATCGTCCTGCGGCCTCGCAAGCTGGACGGGTGAGAGCCGGAGGCAAGCGAGTCGAGAGATGATTCGGGAAAAGGTTCTGGCATCGAGGATGCCAGATTCGAACCTTCGGGTAAACGCCGTGACGACTCGAGCGGGTTGGGAAACCATCGTCATCCCGGCTCGAGAGAACTCCCAGGAGGTAGGACCCTGTTCGAGTTCGAGATCGTCTCCGACGGACCGCACCGCCAGCGGACCTCGCCTTACCCCGAGCAGAATATCTCGCAGATTCAGGCGAAGGACATCGTGAACGGGATGGATTCAACCGCCTTCGATATGGAAGCGGTCAGCGACGATAGCGCTTTCGATTGGTTCGACATGGCGGAAACGCAAACGATCGAAGCGACCGAAGATCGCGGTTGAATTCCGTAGCCCCGAGCAACACGAGATCGTCCGCCGCGTGTCCGCGCTGTTCGCCCTGGCCGACGGCATCGAGGCGAAGCTGGCCGCCGGGCGCAAGCGCGTAGACGCGCTGACGCAGGCGGTGCTGGCGAAGGCGTTCCGGGGCGAGCTGGTGCCGACCGAGGCCGAGCTGGCCCGCGTCGAGGGCCGCACCTACGAGCCGGCGTCGGCGCTGCTGGACCGCGTCCGGGCGGAGCGGGACGCCACGCCGAAGCCGGCGCGACGGCGGAAGGGATCTTAAGTGGCTGCGCCGATCGTGCCTCATGCCGATCGCCGAGACGAGGAGCGAAATGCCTGGGCGTGTACAGAGGATCGCATATTGCCGGGCAACCACGCCGGGTGGGGGATTGGGTGGGATGCGGGGCGTCAGCACGGCTTGTTCACGCGGACGTGCTGACCCGCCAAGTCTCCCCCGTCGGCAATGGCGATGTGAATGCGGTCGTCCAGCGCATCGGCGTTTTGGTCGTCCCGCGAGCAACTGATGATGCCCGCGTGGGATTGGGAGTTGCGGTGCAGGCGAATGAAGTCCCTGCGGTTGTGCGTCAACACGACACGGTGTTCGCTGGTGGCGTCCGTAAGAACCATCTCGTCACTACCACCGCTCCTGCGTCGCTCGCCCACCGTCGCCACGTCGTGCCCCCTAGCGCGGAGGAGCAACACCACCGGGCGAGGGAAGTCTTCGTCGGCGTACAGGTGGGCCATCGACTCACGCCTCCTCGTTCTCCCGAATCGACCGGGCGATCTCTTCCGGGTTCGCCTCGGCATACTCCCACGCGGCCGCCAGGTCGTCCTTCGTCAACTGCGGGTAGGAGTCGAGGAATCGGACCTCGTCCCAGCCCAGCCGACGCCACTCGACGAGACCCCACACCGCTAGGCGGGTGCCCCGGATGCAGGCGTCGCCGCCGCAGACGCCGGGCGTCTTGGTGATTCGGGATTCTGCAACACCTTCCGCGTTTTCCGGCGTCACGAACACCACGCGGATGTCCGCGAAGGCCGGCGGCGGCGCGGCTTCGACCCAAGGGATCCTCTCGCCTGCCTGCTTATAGCGGGTGATCTTGGTAGCCAGAGTCGTCGTCAACTCCGCGATCGCCTCACTCGCGGTTGAGCCTTGCCCGGCGACGCTCGGCAGTTTGGCAACTACGGCTCTCCACACGGAGGGCGAAACCTCGTTCAGGTACACATCCACGCGGTACACTCGGCCTGGGTCATGCCGAATCCAATCCGCCCCATCAGTGGCGACCCCTGCGGTGATCGCATGCCGGCTCGTCTTGCCTTCGAACATGATATGCCCTCTTTCCAGCCTCGAGACCTTAGACCACTTTAGCCTCGACGCGGGTCGATCCGAGTTGGTCGCCGCCGTGGAACAGTTCCCAGATGTACCAGCCAGCGTGCGGGACCGGGATTCTGTTGATGCGGATAGTCATGTCGGTCGTTCGGAGGGGCTCGCCAGTCGCGGCAACTGTGCGTTCGAGGAGGACATCGTTGTCTTCGAGGTCCGTGTAGGTCAGTCGCAACGAAACACGGTCGTGGACATCCCGCAAAGAGAAGAAGAGGTACGCCCTGGTGGTGAAGTCTTCGCCTGACCGAACCGTTATCTCGTCGAACATGCCGCCGACAGTCACCTTCCCGTCGTCGTGGCGGTTGACTTCGTCGGCAAGCCAAAGAGCTTGCAGGGATGGCTTTACAGACATGGAAACACCGCATCGTTAGATTGGTCATCCCGGACGAGGTGGCTTATCGCGATTCCTGGCGATGGCGTCAAGTAGAACCCGACCGTCTATTGTACGTCGGTATATCAGCAACGTATGCTGCACTGAGAAGATAGGCAAGGGCCGGGCGGGAATGAGGATCTGATTCCCGCCCGGCCCTTGCCTCGAGCGCGCCGCTACCGGGCATTGCCTACTGCC
>JANXSH010000439.1 GCA_025356615.1 Planctomycetia bacterium
GGACGCCTATGCTACGGAAATGCATCCTCTTCCCATCATCGACTGATCTGGCCGTCCGAACCGGACGGAATGACGAACGTTCAGCCCAGCGCCCGGCCTCGGTAGCTGCCCCGGATGCGACGAGGCATGAATCGTCCTGCGGCCATCTGTTCCCATGCGGGGCCTTCGTCCGTCGGAGGCTCATCGACGAAATGCGGGCCTTCTTCGAGAGGTGTGTCTTCGTCTTGGGGTCGTTCGGCTATCATCGGTCTATCTCCTGTCCCGGAGTTGATATCTTCGTTTGGATTACTATCAGGGGGGCGGCGGCGTGCTGATCGGCTCGACTTCGACCTCCCAGCCCTTGGAAGTCGGCATCCCTGTTCCGTCGGTTTCGCTCCCCATGAGGCGGCAGGTCGGCGGGCCGTAGGGGACGAAGATCATGCCCGACGGCACCTTCCCCGCCTGGCACTTGAAGACGGCCTCGCCACCGAATTCGGACCGGACGCGAACCGTCCCGCCCTGCTCGATGCCCAGCTCCTTCATGTCGTCCGGGTGCATGGTCAGGGTGTTGGTCATGGCGATGTATTCGTCGTGGTCCTTCCCGACGTTGATCTGCACCCCCTGTTTGCTGGTGCGTCCCGCGTTCATGGTGAAGCGCCTGGCGACCATCGATTCCCTCATCATTCCTGAAACTCCGCCATCGTCGAGTAAGATCGTATTCTATGCCCCGCCAGACGACGATGCAAGGATCGGTAATGGGAACCTTGGGATTCGGAGCCTTCCACCCCCCGCATCCTAACGATCCTGCCCTCATGCCGTGTCATTCGCTTCCGCGGTGAGTATAACATGACAGCGCTCCCACTCCCCTAAATCCACGGGCCGAGGGGAGTGATTTTCCGCTCCTCGAACCTCTCCACCGGAGACCGACCCCCATGCGACCCCCCATCCTCGTGGCCCTGCTCCTCTTACCACTCGCCGGCACCACCCTGGCCCAGCGCTACCTCAGCGGCATCGTCTGGCCGGAGTCACCCGTCGTCACGCCCGGCGAAGGGACCGCGCCGCCGTCGGACGCGATCGTCCTGTTCAACGGCAAGGACTTCGACGCCTGGAACGGGGCCAAGGGCTGGAAGGCGGACGAGGACGGCGGGTTCACCGCCAAGGGGGGCCTCACGACGAAGAAGGGCTTCGGTGACTTCCAGTTGCACGTCGAGTTCGCCTCGCCGAAGGTCGTCAAGGGCAGCGGCCAGGGTCGCGGCAACAACGGCATCGGCCTGATGGGCGGTCGCTACGAGATTCAGGTTCTCGACAGCTACAACAACAAGACGTATCCCGAGGGGGCGGCCGCCTCCGTCTACAACCAGCGCCCGCCGATGGTCAACGCCTCTCGTAAGCCCGGCGAGTGGCAGACGTATGACATCGCCTTCACGACGCCGCGCTTCGACAAGGACGGCAAGCTCACGAAGCCGGGCTTCGTCACGGTGATCCACAACGGCGTCGTCGTCCAGAATCACACCGAGATCGTGGGCTACACCAACTACGACCGGGAGAACGTCTACGTCAAGCACGCCGACAAGCTGCCCATCGTGCTGATGTATCACGGCGACCCCGTCCGCTTCCGCAACATCTGGATCCGGGAACTCGTCGAGTTGGAAGGCAAGAAGGGCGGCAAGAAAGGTCTCGAAGGGAAATGAACGTCGTCGAGTCCCCCCAACAAGGTATCCATCCCATGAAGCGATCGATCGTGCTGGCCCTCCTCTTGGCATGCCCCCTACGGGCCGATGACCCGAAACCGAAGGCGTATTTCCCGCCGCCCGAGAGCAAGGGCGGCTGGCGCAGTCTCCTGCCCGCGACCGGCGACCCGACCGCCGACCAGAAGGCCCACATCGCCAAGACCACCGGCGTCGATTGGGACAAGCTCGAGGAGGCGTGGAAGGTCAACGCCGAGAGCGACGGGTCCAGCGGCCTCGTCGTCATTCGCAACGGCACCATTGTCGGCGAGTGGTACAAGGACGCCCACAAGGCGAAGGCGTTCAACATCTACTCCA
>JANXSH010000124.1 GCA_025356615.1 Planctomycetia bacterium
CCGAGGCTCGCCGCCTGGCCGGGCTGAATGACCGTGTCTTTGCCGAGGACGGCCTCGAGTTCCTCGATCGGGATGCGCTCGAGAGAAGTCTCGCGCGGCGGGAGGTTGACGCTGAAACCTGCGACGGGACGATCCTTCGCATCGAGGATGAGGTAGTTCCCCGGCATCACCGCCTGGGGGAGGGAGAGGGGCTTGTCGGGGGCGGGCGTCTTCAGCGCCTTCTCGGGGCCGGACAGGCCGGGGCCGCTGAGGGACAGAGGAGACCCGGCCCCGGCGGGAAGAGCGACGGTCGCCACCTGCCCGCATACGAAATTCAGTTCGGGCGTCGTCGAGTCCTCGCCGCCGAGGTAGCGGCAGACGCGATCGACGAGGATTTGGCCGAACGAGGAGTCCCAGTAGTTGTTCCACTGTTGCGACCCGTCTGCGGCGAGATAGCGGATGTCGAGCGGCGACGTGAACAGGATGGCCTTACCCTTGCCGATGAGACGCTCGACGAGGGCCGGTTTGTCGTTGGTATAGGACGTGTTGTCGATCGCCTCCTTGTCGCGCGGGCCGAGCTGCCAGTACCGCCGCACGAACGGTCGGCCTTCCTCGCTCGCAAAGTCGGTATCGATGTTTCGGCTCCAGTCCACGAACGGCTTCATCAGCGCATGACCGCCACGGAATTGCCAGGTGAGCCGAGGCGTATCCACCAGCCGATCGAGCGGCGCGGGCAGCACTTTCGCCCCGACGCCTTCGCGGTTGAACCTTTCGAGGCCCGGCACGACCTCGTCCCCGCCGGGAATGATTGCGATACCGACGCCGACGTTGGCTCGGTCGGCGAGCTTCTTCCACCAGCCATCGGGGACAATCGTCACCTGGAACAGCGCGATCACGGAGTAGGCCGCGAGATCCTTCGGTGGGAGCTTGTCGGCCTCGGCGAAGGTGCGGATATCGTTTCGGAACGATGGGGTCACTTCGTGGAGCGGCTTCCAGACGCGCAGCTTTCGCTCGTCGCGCGTCTCGACCAGCGTGAGCAGTCGGCGACTGCCGCGCACGAGGAACGAGGCGTGCCGGGTGTCGTTCATCGCCAGCGCGTCGCGCGAAACGAGCCTCACGGTGATCTGGTGGGCCGTGTCCGCCGTCTGGTCGGCACCGGCCAACGGGGCGACACCCTCGAACTCGACGAGGCTGCTCGAGATCCCGATCGGCAGGGAGAGCGGCTTCTTGTCCAGTGGGTTGCCGTCGAGAAGGCACGCAAGCTCGTTTTCGTGGCCGGTCGGCGTGCCGCGAACCGAGACGCGGACCTTGTAGCCCCCGCCCGGCGCGACGACGGGAGGGACGACCTCGACGCGCTCGACCTCGAGATCGCGCGGCGCTTCGACGCCGACATCCACGACCAACACGGTCACGCCATCGGGCACCTTCGGCACCACGCCGCGCGGATCCCACGAGGCGCGAGTGCGGTCGGTGAAGACGTAGAGCAGGCGGGGCGTCCCCTCGTCGGCGTCGTCGGACTCGAGGCGGCGCAGGGCGCGCTCGACGGCGAGGTTGAGCGACCCGGCGGCGGGGCGGATGCGCAGGGCGTCGAGCCGGACGCGGACCTCGCCGCGCGGCAGGAACACCGGCGCGGAGTCGTCGCCGCCGTCGAGGAGGGCGACCCGGCTGCCGTCGTTCATCTCGTCGAGCAGCTCGCGCACCCGGCCCCGCACGTCGTCGAGCCGGGTCACACCGGCGACGGCGTAGTCCATGCTGGCGCTGGTATCGACGAGGACCACCGCGACGACGGCCCGCTCGGCCCCGTCGCCGGACCGACTCGCGAAGATGCGCGGCCTCGCCAGCGCCAGGCATAAGAGCGCGATGACGGCCATGCGCAGGAGTAGCAAGAGGAGGTGTTGCAGGCGTATCTTGCGCTGGTTGACGCGCTGCTTCGCCTTCAGGAAGCGGAACGCGGGGAAGCTGAGCCGGCGCGGCTTCTGGCGCATCAGCAAGTGCAGCAGAACGGGCAGGCCCGCCAGCAACAGTCCGCCCAGAAGGTAGCCGTGGATGAATGCCATTCGTCTTTCCTGATCTTCCCCCCATCCACTGTAGCGCGATAAGGGCGGCGGAGAAAGAGCAACTGCCCGAAGACGCGAATCTGCCGTATCATGTCGTTGGTATCGACTCAGAGGAAAGTAACGCCGGTGTAAGGCTGACCCCACCCCCCAGCCCCCTCCCCTAAAGGGGAGGGGGAGCCGGAGGCATGTCATTTGGCGTCACGTCTCCCACTTGCCG
>JANXSH010000476.1 GCA_025356615.1 Planctomycetia bacterium
GATTCGAGGCAGAGACGAAGGCGTTGACGTGCTGTATTCACCTTGTCTTCTCTTTGTCTTCTCTTTGGATTTCTCTGTGTTCTCTGTGACTCTGTGGTTCGTCCTCTTTATTGTTTGTCTGGATCACCGCGTGACTTCGCAGCGCGGCAAAGCTTTGCGCAACTTGGTAATGCCCGCTTCGGTGACGCGCGTGTCGCCGAGGAAGACGCTGCGAAGATCCTTCAGCGCGGCCAACTCCTCGAGGCCGGCGTCGGTGACGCCCAGACCGATCAGGTGCAACCCCTGGAGCTTCGGCACGGCGACGGCCAACGACTTCAGTCCCGCGTCGGTGACTTTACTGCCGCCCAGGCCGAGGCGCTCGAGCGACTTCAGTCCCGCGAGGTGTTTCATGCCCGCATCGCCGACGGCGGTAAAGGTCAAGTCGAGGAGGTTCAACGAGGCAAAGCCCTTGAGGCGTCCGAGCGAGGCGTCGTCGAGATCCGTCCCTCCGAGGTAGAGTTCGCGGAGTTTCGTCAGCCCCCCGAGGCTCGAAAGCGTCCGCCCAGTAATCGTCGTCTGGCGCAGGGCGAGGACGCGAAGGTTCGTCAGCGAAGCGAGGTGCCGCACGCCGACATCCGTGACCTTCGTCGCCGTCAGGGTCAACTCCTCGAGGCCGGTCGATTTGGCGAGTGCCTCGATCCCCTTGTCGCCGACTTTCGTCCCCATCAGCGACAGATCCCGGAGGTTCTTTAGCGGGGTGAGGGCTTCGACCCCGGCGTCCGTGACGGCCGTATTGACCAGTTCGAGCTTGCGGAGGGAGTCGAGCTTCGCCAGCTCTTTCAGGCCCGTGTCGCTGATCTTGGTGTTGCCGAGGTTCAACTCCTCGAGCTTCGTCATGCCGCCGAGGTGCTTCAGCCCCGCATCGGTGATCGGCAACTTCCACAGGGACAGGCTGCGGAGCGACCCGAGTTTGGCGAGCTTCGGCAGCCCCGCGTCGGTGACGCGAGTCGCGTCGAGGTCGAGGTACGTCAGGGCCGTCAGCCCCGACAGTTCGTCGAGCATCTCGTCGGTGACGGCAAGCCCCCAGAGGTGCAGGACGCGCAGCTTCGAGAAGCCCGCGAGCTTCTCGAGCTGCCCCTTCTTGATTTCGCTGATGCCGCGCAGATCGACGCCGACGACCGGCTTGCCGGGTGCCTTGGCATCGCGTTCGATAAGCCCGCGCTGATCCTCGATTTGCTCGCCGAGCTTGTCCTCCTTGCCTGCGGAGCGGAGGCTCATCGGCAAACAGAGGAGAAAGGCGAGGCCCAGGAGGGGAAGGAGATGGCGTTTCATGGGACTTCTCCTCGAAGTCTGTGAAGAATTAGGCGAGCCGGGAGCGTTACAGTAGTTTCAAGGATCACGGGAAGGCGCTGGTTAGACCCCACCCCCCAACCCCCTCCCCTAAAAGGGAGGGGGAGCCGGAGGCATGTCTGATGGCTTGGAATCTCCCTTTGACTGGTCTTGCTCCCCCTCCCTTTTAGGGGAGGGGGTTGGGGGGTGGGGTCTAACCAGCGCCTTCCCGTGATCCTTGAAACTACTGTAACGCTCCCGGCTCGCCCAAACCGATTGCTTCACACGCCCTCAGTTGCCTCGCCGCGCGATCAGCCGACGACGAAGCTCCCCGAGATCCCCTTGCCGGGCTCGATCCGTTGGCGTACCTCGGCTGCGAGGTTCTCGCGCGAGGCAAGATAGTCTTCGACTCCTTCCCGGTTGCGAAGGTAGTAAGCGATCACGGAATAGACCTCGGAGAGCGTCGTTGTCGGGTAGCGTTGGACGATGGCTTCGGGCGTTGCGCCGTCCTGAAACGCATGGATCACCATCTCCAGAAGTACGCGAGAAGTGCCGACGCGCAATGCGCCGGTCGAGTCCTCGCGGAGTGGTGGTAGCTCGGATCGAATGATCGTGGTCACGAACCATCCTCGCAATCGCGCGAAAAAGGGGAAGCGGACGTTTCCCTCACCCTGCGAGATCGTTCAGCCGCGACCGACTCACTGCGCGGAAGCCAGTTGCACGGTCCCGCGCTCATACGCTCGTATCGCCAGCCACGCCGCCTGATAGCGCACCCTATCGCCCTCGGCGGCCGCCGCCCCGAACTCCACACCCTTCTGCTGACAATACGCCACGAGGTCGGCGACGGTCCGCACGTCTTTCCTCCACGAGGAGTTGCAGGACGCGATGATGCGATCGGTGGACAGACCCTTGAGGGCATCTTTCAGCTTATTGAGGAGGCGGCGAGATGCCATGTAGCTGTCCGGCGACAGGGTGGTGACCTCGTCGCCGAGCTGGTCCCCCAAACTCTTCAGGTCGCTTTGGAGGTCTTTCAACGTCGAGCGGTCCGACTTCTCGCCTTCTTGGGCCGCCTTCATCGCCTTGACGAAGTTCTCGGTGAAGCGATTGCGGGACGTGTCGAAGGAGGCGTCTTGGAGCGCGTCGGTCCACTCGATCTTGCCGTCGTCCTTGGCCATCGCCAAACTCCCCCTGCTGATGCCGTCACTCAGGTTCAGTCCGTGCAACGTGTCCTGACTGAGTTCGATGTTCGGCCCGCGGGTCGGGGCGGGGGCAGCCAGGATGCTCTTGAGCAGCACGTTGAGCGTCATACCGGACCAGATGTCGGTGTCCTGCGGATCCCTACGCGCCTTGTCGAGGACCGCCTGCCGGTTCATCTCGACCACCTGACGGTAGCGTTGGTTCTTCAGATCCTCGTATTCTATTTCGGCGACGAGCCGCTTTCTCTGCGTATCGAGGCTCGCCTGGCGCGACTGCTCTCGCAGGATGCGTGCCTGTTGGATGTTGACTTGATACTGACCCGAGGCGGCGGTCAGCGAGGCTTGCCCCTGGAGCTTGCTCCCGGCCCCGGTCAGAATCTGGGGATATCCGTTATAGTTGCCGTAGCCCGTGGGAGGGTTCGAGTAGGCCGAGCCGGTCGGCTGGGTGACGGCGGGAACCGAAGCGACCGTCGTCGAATAGGGGTTCGTGGCCAGGTTGTAGCCGAGACCGAGCGGAGGAACCTTGCCGAGCGCGGACGTGTTGTACGGAATGGGGTTCGTCCGAGTAGTGTAGGGGTTGTTGGACCCTGCCACCTGGGCCGACGCCGAAGGAAGGACGAGGTCGGCCCCGAACAAGGCGGCGGCGACCGAACAAAGGAAACGAGAAGGCGCAGACATGAACGGCTCCGCCAGAAAGAGAAAGAATACGACCGTGGCATTGGTCTTTCGGTGATCGAGGATAGAGCTATCCTACTTTCCGAGTAGACCTTTCGGCAAGCATCCGATGAACATCTTGCCGAATTATTTCGGATATTCGTCTCGCGACTGATAAGATGAACCGCGCCGGGTGCGCGAGGGCGTATCTGGCGTCAACCAAGACATCTCCAGCGGATGACGACACCGATGAGTCAGCACACGACCAGCTTCCCGCGATACCGGATCGTCGGGCGCATCGCCCTGTTCCTGGCCCTATTCGCCGGCCCGATCACGATGGCCCAGGCGGGCGGCGGCCCGATCGACATGCCCAAGAGCATCGAGCCTCGCGTCGCGGCGGGCAAATGCCTGTCCGCGCCCGGCCTGGTCGCCAGCGAAGGGAACTTCCTCCCTTACATTCGTGTCGCCAAGGGCGAGACGATCCACACGCGCGACCTGCTCGTCGCCATCCCCGGCTTCGGGGTCGTGCTGGAGCCGACCGGCAAGAGCGTCTCCCTGACGCTCCAGGGCAACCTCCCCGAGTTGTCCGACTCCCCCGTCCTCGAAAGCGCCGTGATCCTGCACGACACGAAAGCCTACGACCTCGACTTCACCTTCATTCGCGGTCGCGTCATCCTCACCAACACGCGGACCAAGGGTGCCGCCAGGATTTGGCTCCGCAAGGACATCGGCGTCCAATTGACCCTCCCCGAGCCGGGCGACTCGGTCGCGATCGAGGCGTTCGGTCGGTGGCCCACGGGCGAGGCGTTTTCCCGCACGCGCAAGGCGGGCGACGGCCCGGTCCAACTCTGGGCCGTCCATTGCCTCAAGGGCAAACTCGAGATCAAGGCGAACAAGACCGAGTGGTCCATGTCCGCCGCCCCCGGCCTCGCCTACTTCCACGGCGACAGCACCGCCGGGCCTGCCGCGAGCGGCCCGGAGCGACGCGACAACCCGCCCTCCTGGGCCGACCCCAAGGCTCCGGTCCTGCCCCTGGCCGTCACCATCAAGGGGGTCGTGGAGACGTACACCGGCAAGCTCCGCGACAAAGAACTCGAGGAAATCGGCGGCGAGATGATCTCCCTCGCCGAGAAGGAGAAGGATCCCAAGAGGGCGCGTGCCCTGCGTCAGATCGCCATCCACGCGATGATCGCCCTGGACGAACCGGAGAAGGTCGCCGAATTGCTCGGCGATTCGAAGGTGCCCGAAGTCCGCCAGATCGCGGTGATCGGCCTACGCCACTGGATCGGCTCGCGCGAAGGCCGCGACATGAAGCTCTACGAAATCCTCCAGAACGAGTTGAGCTACACCCGCTCCGAGGCCGAGACCATCATGCAACTGTTGCACAGCCCCTTCGACCGCAACCAACCCGAGACCTACGAGACGCTCGTCGCCTTCCTGAAGCACCGCAAGCAATCCATCCGCGAACTCGCTCACTGGCACCTCGTGCGCCTCGCCCCAGGGGGCCGCGACATCCCCTACGACGCGGGGGCCGACGCCGCCGATCGCGGCAAGGCCGCCGCCGCCTGGAAGAAGCTCATCCCGGACGGCGAACTCCCGCCGGGGAAGAAGGACGGGACGAAGAAGACCGACAAGGGAGATTGAGGGGCGGAAACCGCCACAGGCAGTTCGAACGAATCGCCTTGACATCCCGGCCCGTTCGAGGCATGAATAGGCTCTCTGGGCTGTCTCCCTAGCCCGAACCGGAGACGCGCATGGATGTGCTGGGTCTCGAAGACATCATCCCGCTCGAGGAGTTCGCCGGTAAGCGTCGCGAGTTCGCTTCCGCGCATCGGCGCTACCTCGATCGCTATCGCCGGGTCCGCCTCGGCCCCACCCTGACGCTCGTCTTCGAGAATCGGCAGACGCTCTGGTTCCGCGTCCAAGAGGTCCTTCGCCTCACCCGGCTCTCCGAGAAGCGCCTCGTCGCGCAGCAACTCGAGGTATACAATCGCCTCCTGCCGGGACGGGATCGCCTCCAGGCGGCCCTCCTCATCGCCGTCGATGAGGCGCGAATGCGCGAGGATCTTGCCTTCTGGGCCGACCTACGCGGTGACCAGCTCACCCTACGACTCGGAGCCGTGTCCTACCCGGCCAACCTGCTGACGTGTCGCCCCGAAGACCGCTCGATCGGTGCGGCCCACTGGGTCCAGTTCGTTCTCGACCCCGAAGGCCGGTCCCTGCTCACCGCGCCGTCGAGCCAGGTGTCCCTGCGGATCGACCTGCCAGGCTACGCCCACGACAGCGGCCCG
>JANXSH010001013.1 GCA_025356615.1 Planctomycetia bacterium
GGCCTCGCTCCGCTCGACCCACCCTACGAGTCAACCAACGTCGGCGCTTCCGAAAGATTTACCACATTCGCGAGAACAAAGGCGATCCTTCCTCATTGACTTAGTCTTGACTAATATGTACGATTAGCCAGACCTAGACACCGAGGAGGGTTTCCCATGCGTCGTCGCGGATTCACGTTGATCGAGTTGCTCGTCGTCATCGCCATCATCGCGATGCTCATCGGCCTACTCTTGCCCGCCGTGCAAAAGGTGCGCGAGGCGGCATCGCGGATGCAATGCGCGAACAACCTCAAGCAAATCGGCCTGGCGCTGTACAACTACGAAGGCGTCAACAAGGAGTTCCCGTCGGCCTACGTCACGCGCAACCCGTATGACAACGGCACGGCCTACGGGATCACCTACGGCGACGAATACCGCAACGGGCCGCCGGGCTTCGCCTGGGGCGTGTTGCTGTTGCCGTACCTGGAGCAGGACAACCTCTATCGTCAGTTCGACCTCGCGGAACCCTGTTGGGCACCGGTCAACGCCCCGGCGGCTCGAACGCGAGTGAAGGCGTTCCTGTGTCCCTCCGCGACGGGGGGGAGTGACGGTTTCTCGGTGCAAAGATTGGGCGGCGACAACCGGCACGGCGTGCCGTTCAGTCCGGACATCACCTTCGCCCACTCGCACTACGTCACGAACGCGGGCGTCCATCAGCCGTGGGGGCGGGCGACGGCCTATTGCTACGACTACGAGGTGCCGGAGCCGGTCGCGGCGAACGGGAATCGGCCCGCGCGAATCGACGGCCCCTTTTACCGCAACTCGCGCATGACCGTCGCGCGAATCACGGACGGACTGTCGAACACCGTGTTCATCGGCGAACACAGCTCGGTGCTGAGCAACAAGACGTGGGTCGGCGTCGTGCCGGGCGCGGTGACGCCGCCGCGCCTCGACCTCCGACCGTGGCCCTCGGAGAACAACGGCGCGGGCTGCCTAGTCGGCGCGCACAGCGGCCCGGACACGCACGACCACCCGCAGGTCATCATCCACGCGCCGAACAACCCGTTCGGCCACACCGACGAGATGTGGGCCGAGCATCCCGGCGGCGCGAATTGCCTGTTCGGGGACGGGTCGGTGCGGTTCATCTCGACGTTCATCGACCCGAACGCCTGGGTCAGCCTGTCCACCCGCGACGGCGGGGAGGTGGTCAATGGAGACTACTGACCGCAACCGCGTCGCGCTGATCGCGCTCGCGGTCGTCGCCGTGATCCTCGCCGTGGTGCTGTTCCTGAACCTCGGGTCGCCCCCCCAGATGGGACCGGACGAGGAAGTTTTCCGCACGGTCGATGCCCTGTTCACGGCGTTGACGGGGCGGAACGAGAAGCAGTTGGCGCAGTGCGAACAGCGGCTGAAGGGATATCAGGAGGCGGGCAAGCTCCCTGCGAAGGCGGCGAAGTCGCTCGACGGGATCATCCAGACCGCGCGGGCGGGCCGATGGCAGCCGGCGGCGGAGAGGTTGTACGACTTCATGAGGGGGCAGAGGCGCGAGGGGAGTGCCTCGCCGGGGAAGCAAGTGAGGGCGAAGAAGGGGTGATGAGTTCAGGATTTCACCTGGCAAGCCGGGAGCGTTACTCCCGGCTCGTCAAGGGGCACGCCCGCAACCCCCACCCTATCAACGATCCAGCCCGTGTAAACCGTGCGTCCGAACGATGCCGCGTACCTCCCCGATGAAGTTTGCCGCATCCTCGCCTCGCGCTTGGTGCCAGGCGATCAACCCTCGTCGGGATTGAACGCGCTCCACGACCAACCCCGCGCGATCGTAGGCGTCGATGATCGCCATGTACTCCTCTCCGAGTTCGTCACTCGCCCCGCTCGTCACGCGCGCGTGGTCGGCCCGCATTCGTCGCCAGGCGAACTCGGCCCAGCGCGACACTTCGCCGCGCGGCTGGAGGCTGCGCGGGTCGATCAAATCGAGCCGGTCGGCGCGCAGGAGGCACTCGAAGACGTGGACCCACTCGTACACGTCCTGCGGAATGAGCGAACGCGCGAGGCGGACGGCCTCCTCGACCCGGCCCGCGAGGCAGAGGGCGTGGCAGCGGTACGCTTGCCACAACGTCTCCCACGGCGCGCCGACGCGCGGCGTGTCGAGTAGCGGCGAGAGTCGGCCCAGCGCGAGCAGGGCGTCGCCTCGCAAGGCGGCGTCCGCCGGGGGATAGGCGGCGAGGGCGTCCGTAAACTGGCCGAGCAACTCGAAGCTGATCGCGAGGCTGCGCCGCCTGCCGAAGCCGGGCCAGAGGGGAGGCCGTCGCCAGTCACCGTCGGGGAAGAACCTCAGTAGCAGGTCGCGCTCGAGCGCGGGGGCGAGGAGGCGATGCTTCGGGTTCTCCAGCAGGACGAGCAGCCCGTCGGCCTCGTTCCACAGGCCGGCGTCGATGTGGGCGTGGAACATCTCGACGTGTTCGCGCGCCTCCTCCAGGGTTTCGGGCCGACGCCGATCGGGTTTGCCACGCAGGAAGCCGGCGCGAGCGAGGGCGCTCTCGCGCCGTCCGGTGGGGCCGGCGACATGCTCGAATCCGCGCCGGACAAGTGGGTGTGCGTCGAGGACCGGGACGGGGCCGGGGCCGACGCGCTCGAGCAGACGCAAGCGGACGAGCAACTCGATCTGCGCAGGCAACACCGCGACGAACGGGGCGTACTCCCTTTTCCAGGTGTCATGGAGGAGATGCCGGACGGCAGCCCCGGCGAGGTAGTCGAGGGCGAGCGCCTCGGTGGGCGGCTCGTGGAACGCCGTCAGCAGGGCGAGGATGTCGCGCGTCGGCGCGGGCAGCGCCTCGTCGAACAGGCGCAGGATGCGACCCACGATCGCTTCGAGGTCATCCGGGTGTGACGGCGCGCCCCCCAATCCGAGGGGTCGCAACCCCTGGGCTTCGCCTCCTTCTAGCGCCCCAGCATCGCCCCCATGAAAGTGTGCCAGATACGTCCCCGATAGCTCGACCGCCTTCGCGTGCCAACCTGCGGCGTGCGCCACGGCGTCGAGTTGCTCGGGAGACCCCACGACCCCTAGGCTCGTGAGCAAGTCGCGCGCCCCATCCGCGTCGAGGCGCTCGAGGTGGACGAGCCGCGCGAACGGCCGCCTCACCAACGTCGGCAACTCGAAGCGCGTCGTCAGGACGACGACGCCCGGCAACGCCGTCGAGGAGAGTTCCTCTAACAATCGCCCGAAGTCGGGGTGGACGAACCGCCCCGCCCACGGCCCGGATTCGTGCTGCACCACCTCCGCCCCGTCGAGGACGACGGCCCAGCGCTCGCGGCACAGGATCGCGACCAGCCGATCGACGCACCACGACGCGGACACCTGCGGCGGTGAGGACATCCCCTCGGCGTAGGCGAGCCACTCGCGCAGGCAGAGATCGACATCCTTGCCGCGATAGAAGCTCCAGAAGAACAGCCCGTCGAGGTCCGCGCGGGGCGTGCGCAACCAGTGCTGCACGATCGCCGTCTTGCCCTGCCCGCCGGGGCCGACGAGCGCGACCAGCGACGGCCCGCCGTGGAGGGCGGCGTCGAGGAGCAAGAGTTCGTCGGCACGCCCGAACAGCGTTAATGGCTCGGACGTGCAGTGGTGGATGCGCGGGGGGCGCGTCATGGTGTTTGGGTGGTTGCAAGTGGATCAGGGGGCGCGGCAAGCCCAGCCGTTGCAACGGCTGGGCTTCTTCCATTCCCCCACTATCCCTGCGACTTCGCCGCCCTCTCGGGGCGCAGCGATCGCACGGCGGTGCCGGCCTGCCACATCTCGCTCTCGGCGACCTCGGCCAGCTCCTTGTCGAGCTGCGCGCGGTAGTCGGTGCGGCTGTTCGCCTCGAGGACGCGCCTCGTCTCCTCGCCGGTCTTGACCTGGTGGTAGAGCTTCTCGAAGACGGGCTTCGAGGCGTCGCGGAACTTCTCGAACCAGTCGAGCGCGCCGCGCTGGGCGGTCGTCGAGCAGTTGGCGTACATCCAGTCCATGCCGTTCTCGGCGATGAGCGGGTACAGGCTCTGCGTCGCCTCCTCGACGGTCTCGTTGAACGCCTCGGAGGGCGAGTGGCCGTTGGCCCGCAGGACTTCGTACTGCGCCAGCCACAGGCCGTAGATCGCGCCCATGAGGACGCCGCGCTCCCCAGTCAGGTCGCTGTAGACTTCCTTCTGGAACGTCGTCTCGAACAGGTAGCCGGAGCCGATGGCGATGCCGAGCGCCTTGGCGCGCTCGGCGGCCTTGCCGGTCGCGTCCTGGAAGACGGCGAAGCTGGCGTTGATGCCCTTGCCCTGGAGGAAGAGGCGACGGACCGTCGTGCCCGAACCTTTGGGGGCGACAAGAATGACATCGATATCCTTGGGTGGTATGACGCCGGTTTGGTCGTGGTAGACGATGCTGAAGCCGTGCGAGAAGTAGAGCGCCTTGCCGGGGGTCAGGAAGGGCTTCAGCGTCGGCCAATACTCCTTCTGGCCCGCGTCGCTGAGAAGGTATTGGACGATGGTGCCACGACGGGCCGCCTCCTCGAGCGGGAACAGCGTCTTGCCCGGCTCCCAGCCGTCCTCGACGGCCTTGTCCCAGGAGCGCGATTTCTCGCGCTGGCCGATGATGACGTTGACGCCGTTGTCCTTCATGTTCAGGGCCTGGCCGGGGCCTTGGACGCCGTAGCCCAGCACCGCGACGACCTCGTTGCCGAGGATCTGCTTGACCTTCTCCGGCGGGTAGTCCGCGCGCTCGATGACGGTTTCCGACTCGTTGCCGATCGTGATCTCTCGCATCTGCTTTCGTCGCTCCTGAATACCGGTCTGGTGGCCCGATCGAGTTTCTCGAATGAGCATTCTATGATATGGGGCGACGATGGCGACGGGTAGGTGTGGCGCATCGAGGGTGGGAGGGGGGAGTGTTCCCCCGGATGAAATGCGCGGTCGCCTACGGGTCCGTCGCTCCGAGGAACGCCGGGCCCTAAAAGGGCCGGGCGTCGTGCGACTGCGGCATGACACACAGACATTTGTAAAAGACGTTCGCCGGCGCGCCGGGGGCTCTGCCCCCGGACCCCCGTAAGTG
>JANXSH010000508.1 GCA_025356615.1 Planctomycetia bacterium
GCAGTCACCTCGGATCGCAGCCAGCGCGACCTGAGCCTTGAACGCCGCCGAGTAGTTCTTCCGCTGTCGTCCCATTTCGTTCCCCTTTCTTGGGCCACTCGATAGCTTATCGAGTGGTCCAGTTATCGGGGTCCACTATAGACCTCAGCGTCGTCACCTACGACCAAGACGGATACGTCGAACCTGGCTCTTTCTACATCCAGGCCAAGGCGGCGGAGAAACTTCGAGAAGTCGGCACGAATTACGTCTTCGATCTGGATGTCCGCGATTATAATCTATGGATGTTGGAGTTGATGCCAGTCGTCCTCGTTCTCTACGATGCTTCTCGGCGGAAAGCCTATTGGCTGCACATCCAAGATTATTTCGGATGTGACTTCGCCCGGCGACCGAGAAGGCTGGCAAAGACGGTCCGGGTCAGGGCTGTTGCTTGTTTCCGTAAGTCCAAGATCGATGGTGCGACTTTTCTCGATTTCCGTCCGACGGCCAACGAGTTACGGAAACAAGCAACAGCCCTGCGGTCCGGGTGTCGATTCCGAAACGTCAGGCGTTCAACTGTCGCGCGGTCGCTACCGTACGAGGGATCATGCAACGGATCCTGGCCCAGGTGAAGGGGGTCACCTACGATGACTGAAGTGACTTACGCTCGGTTGGAAGAAACGCTCCTCTCGCTGGGCTTCTCGCCCTACGGCGTCCATGAAAAGAACAAGATTTTCCGCCACGACGAAACGGGCGCGCTGGTGATCTATCCCGATTTCCCCTCCGGGAATGCAGTCTTGCCGCGACACCTCCTCGCCATCAAGTCGATTTTGCAAGCCTACGACATCAGCGACCCCGATAGGTTTTTCCTGGAGCTACAGAAGGCAAGTTGATGACGCTGCGACTGATCCCTCTCGGTCTATTCGGTCGTGCCACACAAAGTAGGGAAAGCGCTTGACGCAGGGAAGTTGGCACCAGAAGATAGCAGGAACGATCCAACAAGTCCGGGTTCAGACAATGGCGTGGCTGCTCATCCCATTCATCTGTCTAGCAATCCTCGGGTTACTTCTTAGCCTGATTGTTCATCTGAGCGCGCTCGTAGGGCTACCTCAACCTTTGGGGGACGTTACCTGGTTCCTGCATATCGGGATCTTCATCGTCTTTCTCCCTGCCTGCATCGCGGCAAACATTTCGACCAAGGATTTCAAACAGAAAGACGCTCAGGCAGCAGCCTTGCGCGGGTGCCCCCGCTGGATCCAGCGGCTGAATTACGGTTTGGGTGTGTATGCGCTCATCAACTTCGTCACGTTCCTTGCCATGTTTTTTCTCTGGGAGCAAGTTGACGAGGCGACCGCCTCTGCACTTAATTTCCGCGGCTTTTCAGGGCATTGGATGATATTCTACTGCGGGTCGGCAGCAATGATGTATTCGACACTGATGGTCAGGAAACACGACCCGGCCCGGCGTTGTCTCAATCAGCTCCCGGTTTCACCCTCGGCGTCGTTCTGCGAATCATGCGGCGCGCAAGTCGGAGGTGGGAATTCGCAGAGCATCTAATTCGACCGGAGCCGTTCGATCTCGACCTTGGCCCGTCGGTCTGTCCAGCAGCCAGCGCGGGTAGTCCACAATGAAAGCTCTGTAGAAAGGGGGCAGGGGAAAGCCGAGAGCCTGCTCGATGCGGTCCAAGTCAGTCGTAGTCATCCAGCCACTCCCTCCCCCGATACCTCATCTCTTCAAATCGATGCGAAACTCCGTGTCCCCCTCCTTGATCTCGACTTCGATCCCGCTCGTCTTCGCGGCGGCGTACTTCGCGGGCAGCTGGTTCGGCCCCGCCTTGCCGTTGGCTAGGAGGAGGGGCCGGCGCTGGACGACGGTGACGGCGTACTTGCCGAGCGGGATGCCGTCGAAGTTGGTGTAGGTCGTCGGGCGGAGAGAGCCGTCGGCCTCGGTGAAGCCGTCGGCGCTCCATTTCGCCTTCGTCTTCTCGTCTTCGGCGCTGAGTCCCACCGTCGCCCCGATCAGCGGGGTGCCGTCGTAGTAGACGACGCCGCGCACGGGGAAGGTCTTACGCGCCGTAAACTTTCGGCCCTCCTCCTTGCTCTCGGGAATCTTCAAATCGTCATCCAAGACGCTGTCGAGGAGGACGTTTGCGAAGACGGGGCCGTCCTTCTTCATCGTCACCCAGGCGACGTGGTCGAACTCGCCGTACTCGACGCCGCGCATCTTGCTGCCGCCGCCGGTCGTCGCCAACTGGTAGTAGTTCCGGCCCTGGCGGACGAACTTCTTGTAGCGGTGGACGTGGCCGCAGAAGACCGTGTAGGGCCGGGCCGCAAGCGCCTTCTCGACATCCAGCCAGCCGCGTTTCTCGCCGTCGGGGGCGGTCCAGACCGGCTTGTGGATCAGGACGATGGTCCATCGCACGTCGGCGTTGTCCGCAAGAGCTTTCGTGGCGTATTCGACCTGCTCCTTGTCGAGCTTGCCGACGCCGGAGCCGGGCGGGTCGTCGCTGTCGAGGCAAAGGAACAGCACGCCGCGATAGACGAAGTGATACCACCGCCGTCCGTAGCGCTCCCTCCAGACGGCATCGGTATCGACGTTGCCGACATCGTGGTTGCCGGGGACGTAGAAGAACGGCATCTGGAGCCGTTTGACGTAGCCGTCGAACTCCTCCCACTCGGCGGCGAGTTGTTGCGGCGTCTTCTTGCCGCCCTCGATGAGGTCGCCGACGGTGACGACGAACTCGGGCTGGAGCAGGTTGAGCCGATCGACGGCCCGGCTGAACACCTTGGCCCGATGACTCCCCGTGCGGTCGCTGACGATGGCGAATCGGAACGACTGCGGGTCGTTATTGATGTCGAGGTGCGTCCACGGGTTGCTCTTCTCCCGGCTGATGCGCAACGGTACATCCGCTCCGGGACGGGAGAATGCGACCGCCCCGGCGACGACGACAGCAACGGCGAGCGTAAGAAGGATCGATCGCATGGGAGTCTCCTAAAGTGTTCAGTGTTCAGTGTTCAGTGTTCAGTAAATACGGTAAGAAGGAACGCCTCTACCGCTGGCTCCATCCGCTGAACACTGAACACTGAACACGGTCACTCTTCGAGGTCGATGTTCAACACGTTCGCCACTCCACCCTTGACGGTGAACCTGAGCGGCGTCGTCTTCGGGTCGGCGTACTTCGCCGGGAGCATGTTCTTGCCGGGGGTTCCGTCGGCGAGCGACTGTGGCTTGCGCAGCTCGACCGTGACGCTGTATGTCTCGGCGGGGACGCCGTCGAACGCGGCGTAGGTGCTGAGCCGGAGTGTCCCGTCCGCCTCGACGAGGCCGTCGGCGCGCGGCTGACGCGGATCCTTGCCGGTGCCGCGCAGGACGACGTAGGCTCCGACGAGGGGCTTGCCCTGGCGGAAGACCTTCGCCTGGACGGGGTAGGTCGGACGGCGGAAGTAGTCCTTGACGCCTTCCTCGTCGGTGGGGATCGTGGCGAGGTCTTCGCGGAGGATGCCGTCGAGGAGGATGTTCGCGAAGATGGGGCCGGTCTTCTTCATCGTCACCCAACCGATGTGGTCGAACTCGCCGTACTCGACGCCGCGCAGACGACTACCGCCGCCGGTCGTCGCGAGCATGTAGTAGTTCGCGCCGTTGCGGACGAACTTCTGGTAGCGGTGGATGTGGCCGGCGAAGACGGTGTGCTTGCGCTTGGCGAGCAGCCTCTCGACCTCGGCCCAGCCGGTTTTCTTCGGGTCGCCCTCGATCCACATGGGGCGGTGGACGAAAACGAGGGTCCAGCGGACCGAAGCGTTGTCGGCGAGCGTCTTTTCGAGCCAGGCGAGTTGGGTGGCCGCGACCGTGCCCGGCTCGGCGCCCGGAACGTCCTCGCTGCTGAGGGACAGGAAGAGGACATCGCGGTAGACGAACTCGTAGTACGAACGTCCGAATTTCTCCTTCCAGGCGGCATCGAGAACCTTGTTCGCGAGGTCGTGGTTGCCAGCGGTGTAGAAGAACGGCATCTGGAGGCGCGAGGCGTAGGTCTGGAACTCGCGCCACTGCTTGGCGATCTCCGCCTTGTTCGTGGTGTAGCCGTCGATGAGGTCGCCGACGGAGACGACGAACTCCGGCTGCATCAGGTTGATCTGCTCGACGGCACGGCTGAAGACCTTGGCGCGCTGACCGCCGGTGCGATCGCTGACGATGGCGAACTGGAACTCGGCGGGGTCGTTGTTGAGCTTCAGGTGCGTGACGGGGTTGGTCTTCTCGAGGGCGAAGTCGAACTCGGGCCGGGCCGCCTTGGGGCCGGACCACGCCACGGCAGCTCCGAACAGGGCCAGCGCGGCGAGGAGGAGCAGAGCGCGTCGCATCGTCGGTCCTCTCGGGGAGGCGGAGCGGGGATGGCGCTAGTCTACTCACGCGGCGAAGAGGCTGCCAGGGGATGGAAGAGAAACTTCGATGAAGTGCTTCACTTCTCGCAGGCTACACGGTCTCGATCGGCTGGAATTCCTGGGTGTCGAACGGACGAAATCCATCGGGCCAGCATGACACGATCTTGCAGAGCAATCGATGATGCGCTTCGGCAGGCGATGGATTGACCCGTTCGACATAGACGTGCAGATACTTGCAATCGTTTTGGAGCAACCGCAGATCGGTGGTCAAATAGGCCGGGATGTAACCGATCATGAAGTTATCGGCGGTGCGAACCGCGATGGCTTTCGGATCGACGGCGTTCTGCGGGTCGGGCATGACCAGGAGTTGTTCGCCCCGTCGCAGCCTACCAATGCGATCCTCCGTGCTAGGTTGCGGCATGTATCGGATGGACCGCAAGAGGCAGTGCGTGGCGTAGCAACCATCGGCCTCGGGCGAGGCGAGCGGAAATAGCTCGATCTGGTCCGTCTCCCGCCGACCGCCGGTGCGAGCAAGGATTGCCATCGGATTTGCCGTATCTGCGGATAGGCCGAGGGCTTCAAGAAACGAAGCATAGCCGGGCCGACTGACGGGCATGACACGATTAGCGAATAACGGGAAGAGATGCACTCCCCGGTAGAGGGCATCGAACTTCGGGAACTCAGGGAAGGAAGTAAACCCGTCTTCGGTGGCCTTTCGTGCGGAGCGAATGTAGCGGAACTCGTAATGACGAGTGATGGCGTCGAACGTGAGCCGCCCGACGGGGTGGATCAACCGCGTTCGAGGACTTCGCCAGGAAACAAACAATACGGGGTAATCGTGAAACATCATTTCCGTTCTAGAGGGTTAGCGTCAGAAGTCGTGTCCGATTCGCCTGTAATATCTGACTTACAAATCGTTTAGCGACATCAGACATTATCTCCTGTGGCACTCGGCGTACAATGTCGGTTGCATCGTCATCGGCGATTCGGCGGAGCCGGTCGAGCCAATACACTCCGGCCGCCCGGCACGGAACACAGGCGAGGGTGAAAGCTTCATCGGTCGATACCGGCTTTCGGTCGTCTCGATCCCGGTAGATCGCCGACTTCGCTTTCGCGGCGTAGGCGGCTATTTGGCGGTATCGGTCTCGGGTCATCAACCGTTCGGCGCGTTCATCATCCTGCACGTTGTGCCCGAGGCTCGAGGCATGGTCGTAACTCGGAGAGAGGGCATAGCGGTCCCCGGCGTACTTCAGAATGGCCCAATTCTCATGATGGCGGTCGGTGTTGCCGATCCAGGCGTCGAAGAGGAGGTATCCGACGAAGAGGTCGCGGGCCTCCACGATCTCGGGGGCGAAGTCCGTGCCCAGAGGCAGGCCGACGGATCGGGCGGAGAAGGCGGAGAAGATGCGTTCGATGGTGTGGTGGGCCACACGGTAGATATCGCCAGCCGGATAGTCTGGATCGGCTTCTACGAGTAGGCTGTTCCCATGGATCAACTCCTCGGCCTTGCACTCGGCGACCAAATCGCGGGATAGGATTCCTCGGTTTCCGTGGCGGCGTGCCAAATCGACGGTGGCGTGTGGGATACCCAGTAATCCTGCGAGTTCGGCCGCAATCTTTTCGGACCAGTCATCGTCAGAGTTAGGTCGGTGCTTCTTCTTGAACAACCAGCGTTCATCTACGGGCGGGCGTAGCCAATATTTCGGCTTCGTCCCCATCGGCTCGTCATTCACCGCATCCCAGTCGGTCACGTTGCGGATCGGATAATCGGGTTGTAGGTCAGTCATAGGTGTTCCGAGACGGTGAGGAGACTCCCTCCCATTCTACGAACCACGGCATGCCGCCCGTCACGTTTTCATCCCCATTCTCTCGTCCCCCACTCAGCCAGGCTCTCGCATTCTGTAACGTGAGTCGCACGACGACACCAGCAAATACGACGCACCCTGTCACATATCGCCCCGTCGCCCGTATCTTTCCTGGGAGGCGTCTGGAACGCGCCTCCGCTACTCTGCTCCGCATCATCGAGAAGGGGGACGAATTGCATGACGACATCCGTGCGCGATGGTTCGTATGGGCGTGACTTCGAGCAGACGCTCGACGCAGCCTACCCCGTCATCTACCAGCGCCTCGCGGGCCGATACCGCGACCCGCAACTCGCCGAGGAGGTCGCCTGGGACAGCCTCACCCGCGCCTACGAAAAGCTCCGCGAGGATCCGCACTACTTCGACGATCGCAACCTCACCGAGTGGAGCAGCCAACTCGCCGGCTGGCGTGCCCTCGATCGACTCCGCAAGCGCTCGCGTACCCCGTCCCTGATCGGCGACCCTTTCGAGGACGGCCACGGTGTGGACCGCGCCGTCGAACCGGGACGGCAGGACACTCAGGCGCTCGTCTGGGAGTGCCTCGAACGGCTCGACGGCGACGACCGCGACCTCCTCTGTGCCTCCTACTACGACGGCCTCAGCGACCAGGCCATCGGCGCGACCCGCTATGCCGACGGCACTGCCACGGCGCGCGGCCTGCGTGTCTGGCGTTGCCGACAGAAGGCCCAGGCTCGCCTGCGCGAACTGCTCCTCGAGGCGGGTCATGAGCCTGCCTCGCTGGAGAGCATCGGCGGTCTGGCGTTGTGAGGCTTTGGGCCAACTCGACCAGATATAGCGGTTGTATCGAGGGGCCTCGAGAGACAATGAGTGCCATCCCGCCTGAGTAACTAGACAGGTCGAATCTTCATGGTAGGCTAGGTCTGGTTTGTTCCACCCAGGCGAGTGGACCTTCGACCGGATTCATCCCGATCTCGTGAGACGCAACTCGTACTCATCATCCCCGAGCGCTCCTTTCGGAAGGGGTGCTGGGATATGCGTTGTGTTGCCCGCCTGGGTTTCTCTGCTCGAGGAGGCCCTGCTATGTCGGACGACGAAGCCCTGAAGCAATTGGCTCAGGAGTGCCCCCGCAAGATCATGGGGCTACTCCACGCCAAGGGGCACTATGTCCACTGTACGAGCGATCGATTCCCTGGGAAGGTGCTTTGCTTCCACAAAGACAGTGAGCTACCCGTCGAAGGCGAACTGACCGAGGCGCAGCTGCATTTCGAGTTGGGCGATGCCAGTTCCCAGGGCGCTACGGGTTGACGTTCGGATCCCGTTTCGGTCTTCGCGCCTGGAGTCATCTCCGGGCGCGATCTCGTTTGCACTACCCGTCTCTCGCATCGATTCATACACTATCTCAGACGCCCAACGTCATCCGGCAGGGAATGGGGTGAAACTCCCCGCGGGTCCGCCACGGTAACAGTCCGACCTCTGCCACCACTACCGTTCGACACTGGCAAGCCCCGTGACAGGGCAGCTGTGGGCGTGCGGAGTCGGCACACCACGGTTCATTCCGTGCGGCTCGTCGGCAACCCCACCATGCTTCCCATTCGCAGAGCCTCTCGTCGCGCGTTCACACTCATCGAACTGCTCGTCGTGATCGCGATCATCGCCATCCTCATCGGCCTCCTGCTCCCCGCCGTGCAAAAAGTCCGCGAGGCCGCCGCACGCATGCAGTGCGCCAACAACCTCAAGCAACTCGCGCTGGCCGTCCTCAACTACGAGTCCGGCTTGCAGACCCTGCCCCCCGGACAGTCCGCCGCCACCTCGTATCCCGTTTCGACGTACTGGTTCGGGGTCGTCACCTCCTCGGGGGGGACGAACACGGCCACGCCGATCGGCGGCGTCTTGACGCCGTACTACGAGAACAACGACAAGGTCGTCCGCTGTCCCGTCGTCAGCGACCCGCCGCTGAAGCTGGTCTACGGCGGTGCCACCGGCGGCTACGCCTACAACCGCTACACCTACGACGCCTCGTATGGCCCGCCACCCAACTACCCTCTGGTCATCTCCCCGAAACGCCTCAACGCCTTCCCCTCGACCTCCCGATCGGTCCTGTTCACCGACTCGGCGTTGCTCACCGACAGCGGCGGCTGGCACCTCGAGGAGGTCATCCTGTTCAAGGGGCCGGAGTCATTCCAGGCCAGCTACAACGCCTACGGGTACTACCTCAACTTCACCCAGTTCCGCCACGGCACCACCGGCAACGTGGCCTTCCTCGACGGCCACGTCGAGGCGATGAGCAATGTCGGCGTCCCGACCCCTGCGGGCTGGGATCCCAACGTCGATGTCTACCGGCGCAAGTACAACCTCGGTTTCCCCTACGCGACGGAGGAGTCGTACAACGGGACGGAGTGAGTAAGCCCCCTCGACTCCACCGACCGAGAGGATGACACCCTCGATCGCGAGAACCGTTTAGAAAGGTCGGACGCAGTAACTTCGAAGATGACCACCGAACTTCGATTCAGAAACGAGTTATTTCTTCTTCCGCACGTTCGCCATCTTGGCGGCGTAGATGTCCAGTCCGCCTTTGCCGCCGGGGCGGTCGGAGGCGAAGTAGAGATTCGCGCCGTCGCGGGAGAGGTTCGGGGCGCGGTCGCCGACCTTGCCTTCGGGGTGGTTGAGGCCCGTGATGGGTTCCGGCTCGCTCCACTCCTTGCCCGATTTCGTGCTGAGGAACAGGCCCCATCGGCCCTTTTCGAGCGGCCCCTGGACGATCATCGTCTTGCCGTCGGGGGTGAACGTCGCGTGGTGGTAGCCGACGGGTAACGTAACCTCTTCCGGGTCGCGCCAGCCCTGCGGCCCGCTGGCGTTGGTTCGCTGGGACACCATGAGCTTCCAGCCGTCCTTCGTCTTGCGGCTGAAGAATAGCGATTTGCCGTCCGCCGTGATCCAGGGGAAACACTCGTCCACGTCGGTGTTGACCTTCATGACCGGCGTCGGGGCGGACCAGACCTTGTCTTTCCCCTGTTTGACCGCGACGAACAGGTCGTAGTTCTTACCCTTCTCGTCCCTGGCCGAGAAGAACAGGAACTGAGGGTAACTCCCTTGCGTCGCAAAGGCCCCGCGCGTCTCCCCCTTGTTGGCGATATAGTCGTCGATGAGTTCGGTCTTCACGGACCAACTCTTCGTCAGCACACGCCGGCGCGCGACCTGGAGGTCGTCCTTGCCCTTGCTCGAAAGGGTGTAGTAGAGTCCAAGCCCCCCGTCGGCGACGTGGGGATCGTCCTCGTCGGCGCTCGTGTTGAAGGGCAAGTTGATTACGTCGATCATCGAACCTTCTTTACCCCAAAGAAGGTTCGACGCAATCATCGCCACGGTCAGTATCGCCAAAAGCCTACGCATGGATCTCCTCACTATCATGGGAAACGAGATTTCGGGACTCGTTCCAGTGTAGCATGTTCGGGGACATCGGGAAACTTGATACCTGTAGGGTGGGTCGAGCGGAGCGAGGCCCACCAGAATACCATTGGCATCATGGATAGGAGATGATGTC
>JANXSH010000533.1 GCA_025356615.1 Planctomycetia bacterium
CCAGGACGCGCAGGTGCGTCGCCGCGTCGGAACTCAGTACCAGGAAGAAGAGGTCGGTCAGACCGTCGCCGGGGCCACCGAAGGGGATGCCGCGCGATGTCCGCGCGAAGGCGACGACGGAGTCCCCGAGGACGCTGTTGGGCAACGGCCGGTGGGGGTGGGGCACCGCGACGCCGCCGGCGAGGGCGGTGCTGCCCTGCGTCTCGCGCTGCTCGATGGCCTCGCGGACGGCCTCGGCGTCGTAGACCTGCCACGACTGCCCGGCGAGCCGGACGAGTTCGCGCATCAGGCTCGAGCGCGTCGTCGCCAGGATCGGCACCTCGACCGTCGCGGGGGTGAGCAGCCCCGCGAGCAGCGGCTCGGGGTGTTCGCCCGCGTTGGCGGATTCGAGCGCCTCGAGTTCGGCCTCGGTGCATTCGTGGAGACGATTCTCGATCCAGCGCTGGATCTCCGCGCGTGCGAAGCGCCACTCGCCGTTGACCCGCCGTCCGGGCAGGTGTCCCCGACTGGCCATCTTCCCCACCTCCCGCGCGTCGCGCGAAAGGTAGGCCGCCACCTGATCGATGTCGAGATTCTCCATCGCGAACTCCTTAGTAGTTGTCAGTTGTCGGTTATCAGTTGTCAGTCATTCATGGACTCTGACTGCCAACGGACAACTGACAACTGACAACTATTCTTTTGGCCCCATCAACCCCGGCAAGTCGAACCCCTTGCCGTCCTTGAGCAACTGCAACTTCGCCTGCGTCTGCTGGCCCAGCCCCCACAGGCGGATGAAGCCCTTCGCGGCGTCGTGGTCGAACTGGTCGGCCGTGTCGTAGGTCGCCAGGTGTTTATTGTACAGACTGTACTCGCTCTTGCGGCCGACGACGATCGTGTGGCCCTTGTAGAGCTTCAGCCGGACTTGCCCCGAGACGAAGCGCTGGCTGCTCGCCACGAACGCGAAGAGGTCTTGGTGGAAGGCGCTGAACCACAGGCCGTTGTAGATGATGTCCGCGTACTCCTGCGCGACGAGCGTCTTGAACCGGGCGGCCGGCTTCGACAGGCAGATCGTCTCCAACTCGCGGTGCGCGTCGTGGAGGATGATGGCCCCCGGTGCCTCGTACAGCTCGCGCGACTTGATGCCGACGAGCCGGTTCTCGACGTGGTCGATCCGGCCGATGGCGTGCGCCCCGCCGATCTTGTTGAGCGCTTCGATGAGGGGAACGCCGTCCATCTTCTTGCCGTCGAGGCCGACGGGTCGGCCCTGCTCGAAGTCGATCGTGACGTACTGGGGCGTGTCGGGTGCCTTGGTCGGATCGACGGTCCAGGCGAACGCGGCGGTGGGCGGCTCGTCCCAGGGATCCTCGAGGAGACCCGACTCGCACGACCGACCGAACAGGTTTTGGTCGATCGAGTAGGGGCTTTCCCTGGTCGCCTCGACCTGGATGTTGTGCTTCGCCGCGTAGTCGAGCGCCTGGGGTCGGCTCATCTTGCCCTCGCGCACCGGGGCGATGATCCGCAGGTCCGGCGCGAGGGTCTGGAAGGTAACGTCGAAGCGCACCTGATCGTTGCCCTTGCCGGTGCAGCCGTGGGCGACGGCTTTGGCCCCGTGTTCGCGGGCGGCATCGACCATCAGCTTGGCGATGAGCGGCCGGCCCAGCGCCGTCGCCAGGGGGTATTTGCCCTCGTACATCGCCCCCGCCATGAGGGACGGGAAGACGAAACAATCGACGAACAGGTTGCGCGCGTCGATCGCGACCGCGTCGATCGCGCCGGTCGTCATCGCCTTGGCCTTGATCTTGTGGATGTCCTCGCCCTGACCGAGATCGACCGTGAAGGTCACCACGTCGAGGTTGTACTTTTCACGAATCCACGGCACCATGACGGAGGTGTCGAGACCCCCGGAGTAGGCCAGAATTACCTTGTCGCGTGGTCCCTGGGTGTCGGCCGGCATCGGTGAGAGTCTCGGAGTTTCGCGGATCGTATCGGTCGCGTATAATGTTCAGCTTGGGAAGGATGATAGGAGTTGTCAATGTCATTTCGCCTCGTGATACCACAGACTCTGCACGACGAAATGATCGTGCAGGCGCTACGGGAAGCGCCGAATGAGTGCTGCGGACTGTTCGCCGGGGTCGTGCGGGATGGGAAGGCGCGCGTCGAGCGGATCTACCCGCTCGTCAACGCCGCCGCCAGCCCCGTGCTGTACGAATCGGACCCGCGGAGCATGCTCGACGCCTACCGGGACATGACCGCGCGCGGCCTCGATGTCGTCGCGGTGTACCACTCGCACCCCACCTCGGCCCCCGTGCCGAGCAAGACGGACCTCGAACGCAACTACAGCGAGGACGTGGTCAACCTCATCGTCTCGCTCGCGCAAAGCCCGCCGCTCGTGCGCGGGTGGTGGCTGACGGCGACGGAGTACCGGGAAGCGGCGTGGGAGGTGGCGTGAATAAGCCCAGGAGTTGCAACGCATGGGCTTCGGGCGCTCACTCCTGTGCCACCTGCTTCGTCGCGTCGAAGCGCAGCCACAGCAGCACCGCGACCAGGTACACCGCGCCGAAGCTGACGAGGTTCAACGTCCAGCCCAGGCCGGGCGAGCCGGCCGTGTCGGTAAGCACGCGCGGGTAGGATTGCACCACCTTGCCGCTGGCGTAGCCAGCGACCGCGCCGCCGAGGTTGCCGATGGTGTTCATGCAGCCGGAGACGATGCCGGCGTACTTGCCGCCGATGTCGATGCACGACGCCCAAGCCGACCCCATCGTCAGGTCGTTGAAGAACGCCGCGAGGGCGACGAAGAGGATGAAGGTCCAGGGCGACCGCGCCGTCAGACTCAGGAAGTAGCACACCGCGCAGGCACCGTGGCCAAAGAGGCCGAAGAGCCGTCGGCCCCACTTGCGATCGCCGGTGCGCCGGATGAAGGAGTCGGTAAGCAGCCCCCCGACGAGGCAGGCCAGCGAGCCGGCCAGGAGGGGTGCCCCGGCGAGCAAGCTGAACGCCCAGATGCCGTACTTCTCCTTCGTCACCCCGTGGACCTCGGCGAGGTAGTCCGGCAGCCAGGTGATGTTGAAGTACCACCCGTAGGCGGCGCAGAAGTACATCAGGCAGAGCAGCCACAGGTTGCCGTCGGAGAGGATCTTGCGCCACGGCACGCCGCCGTGCCCGAGTTGGGCCCGGGCCGTCACCGCCGAGCCGGTGATGAGGGTCCGCTCGGCCTCGTTGACGCCGGAATGCTCCTCGGGCCGGTCGCGGAACCAGACCCAGAAGCCGACGCACCAGACGGTGCCGAGTCCGCCGAGGATCCAGAAGATGTGCCGCCAGTGTTCGACCACGACGCCGTCGGCCCCGACCGTCTGGTAGAGCAGGATCAGGACGACGAAGGGGGTGATGCCCCCGCCGAAGCGGCCTGCCATCCACACGGTCCCCTGCGCGAAGCCGCGTTCCCCCGAGGGGAACCAGGTGGCGAAGGCGCGGGAGATGTTGGGGAAGGCCCCGGCCTCGCCGACTCCGAACAGGAAGCGGACGCTGAGTAGGCTGAAGAACGCCCAGGTGCCGAACGAGAGCGGGTAGATCAGCCCGGTCAGGACGGTGAATGCGGACCACCACAGGACGATGCGAATGAGCGTCCGGCGGGCACCGAAGAAGTCGCCCAGCCAGCCGGTGGGAACCTCGAAGACGGCGTAGGCCAGGGCGAAGGCGCTGAAGAGTAGCCCCACCTCACTCTTCGAAAGGCCGAACTCCGTCTTGATTTGCGGCGCGACCATGCCGAAGCAGACGCGGTCGAGGTAGGTAATCATCGCCAGCAGGCTACAAAAGCCCAGGACGCCGTAGCGCACGCGCGTGGGACGAGCGGGGGCCGAAGCGGGAGAGATGCTTGCGGTCATGGGGCCTCGGAGTCGGAGGCAGGAGCGGGGGCCGGGATGCCCCCGCGTGGAGGGATCAGCTCGCGGCGTGGACCGGAGCGGGTGCCGGGGCCGTCTGACCTGGCAGGAGAATACTCTTGATGCGGACCGCCGTGTAGAACTGGCGATGGCCGCGATAGCGGCGGTAGTTCTTGCGGCGGCGGTACTTGCCGATGACGACCTTGATCGTCGGGTGATCGACGACTTCGCCGACGACCGTCATGCCCGCCACGACGGGCCGGCCGATCTGGAGTTCGGTGCCGTCGTGGAACAACAGCACACGGCCAAACTCGACCCTCGTGCCCTTCTCGACGGGGTGGGCCTTGGCGGGTTCTTTCCCTTCCACGGCGCGGAAATCGACGCGGACGATCTCGCCTTCGCTGACTCGGTATTGCCTCGCGCCGTCTTCGAATATCGCGTACATGCTTCTTGCTCGTCTCGAACCTACGGTGGGAAAATGTAACTATAGCGACCCGTCCACCCCCTGACCAGAGTCGATGTCGAGTAATGTCACGATTTTTTCATTGCCGTCGTGCCCCGTCCCGAGCAAGATGTCGTCTGGACCTATCCATTCCGGGAGAGTGCGTCATGCTGTTTCGCTGTTGTCTGGCCGGGCTTCTCGTCGCCCTGGCCGTCCGTCCGGGCGTCGCCGAGGAGAAGAAACGTGGCCTGGAAATCATCTGGGTCGATACCGACGGCGGTGCCGCCACGCTCATCATCACGCCTGCGGGCGAGTCGATCCTCATCGACTGCGGCAACCCCGGCAACCGTGACGCCGAGCGTATCCACAAGGCCGCCACGAAGGCCGGCCTGAAGCGCATCGATCACCTGCTCATCACCCACTGGCACAGCGACCACTACGGCGGGGCCGAGAAGCTCTCCAAACTCATCCCGATCCGCAAGTTCTACGATCGCGGCATCCCGGCGACGCTCGACGAAGACAAGAACTACGCCACGCTCATCGGTGCCTACAAAGCGGCGGGAGGGGCGAAATCCACGACTCTGAAGGCCGGCGACGAGGTCAAACTCGAGCAAGTCGCCGGCTCGCCCGCCGTCAAGCTCCTTTGCGTCTGCGCGAGCGGCGAGGTGATCGCCGCCCCCGTCGGCGCGAAGGACAACCCCATCGCCAAGGACCACAAGCCCCAACCGATCGACAAGAGCGACAACGCCAAGAGCCTCGGCTTCGTCCTGTCGTTCGGGGACTGGCGCTTCTACGACAGCGGCGACCTCACCTGGAACGTCGAGGCGAAACTCGTCTCGCCGAGCAACCGCGTCGGCACCGTGGACGTGTACCAGGTGACGCACCACGGCCTCGAGACCAGCAACAACCCCGTGCTGATCCGCACCATCGACCCGCGCGTCGCCATCTGCAACAACGGCCCGCGCAAGGGCGGGCACCCCAGCGTGATCGCGACCCTCCGTCGTCTCCACGACATGCAGGGACTCTTCCAGTTGCACCGAAACGTGCGCTCCGAGGACAGCGAGAACACCGGCCCCGACAAGATCGGCAACGACGACCGCAAGAAGGAGGCCGGCGCGACGATCCGGCTCGTCGTCGAGGCGGACGCCAAGGCGTATGCCGTGACCGTCGATCGCACGGGGAAGACGTTCCGCTTCAAGACGCGGACGGAGTCGAAGTAACTGGCACCCCAAGCCCAGCCGTTGCAACGGCTGGGCTTCTCGCCCACTCCAACCTCATCGCTTCCCGCTCAACTCCTGCAACCGTCGCCGTGCCTCCTCGATGTGCTTCTCGTTGTGTTCGTGGGTGGTGATCTCCTGGTAGATCTCGCTCGCCCGAGTACGGTTGTTCAACTGGAGTTCGTAGAGCCGGGCGGCACGGATGCGGGCGTCGTGCTGCGTCGTCTTGTTCCACTGGAAGCAGCGCTCGTAGTAGGCCGCCGCGCGGTCGAATTGCTTGAATGCCTTGCTCTCGTAGAGGTCGCCGAGTTGGTAGGCCGACTCGCTGATCTTGTTGCTCTGCGGGTGTTCGGTCAGGAGCTTCTGGAGAAGCAATTCCGCGCGGCGCTGGTTGTCGATGTAGTCGTTGCCCCAACCTTTGTCCTTGTAACGCATCGCGGTGATGAGCAACTTGTTCGCCTCCGGGATGTTGTACTGCCCCTTGAGCGTCGGCGGGGGGACATCCATCCCGAGGTTGAAGACCTGCTTCGTGATGCGGTGGAACTGGACGAGTTCTTCCTCCGCCATCCGCGCCTTCTCGATGTTGCCCGCCTTGATATAATGGGCGCGCAACGCTTCTAGCGTGAACTGGTATTCCTTGCGACCGGCCATGAGCCGTTCGACGAGCGGGACATCGGCGTTCTTGCCGCCGATCGGCTTCTTGTCTTTGTCGGCGTCGGTCGGGGCTTGCCCCATCGCGGCCACGGTCGCCAGGAGCAAACCCAGGGAGGCCGCCTTCCAGGCGCGGCTCAGGATCGGACGAGTTGCAGCCATCCCGGGTTCTCCTCGAGGTCATTGGCCGGGAGCTTCACTCCGCAGGCCGAGTCGGCGGTAAGGGGGTCTGCCCCGGCCGCCCGTCGATCCGACCGAAGATCATGCGCCCGGCCGGAGTCTGTAGCACGCTCGTCACGGTAATCATCACGTCTTGCCCGAGCTGCGACCTACCGTGTTCGACCACGACCATCGTGCCGTCTTCGAGGTAGCCGACGCCCTGGCCGATCTGATCGCCCGCCTTCACCATCTTTACGCTCATCAGTTCGCCGGGCAGGGCGACCGACTTCAGTGCGTTGGACAGTTCGTTGAGGTTGATGACATCCACGCCCTGGAGCTGGGCGATCTTGTTCAGGTTGTAGTCGTTCGTCACGACGCGGGCACCGAGTACCTTGGCCATCATGACGAGGCGCTCATCGACCTTGGCGATGTCGCGCAGTTCGGACATGTTCGCGTCGTGCAGCACCAAGTCGATCTTGTTGTTGTTCTGCATCCGCTTGAGCATGTCTAACCCGCGCCGACCGCGATTCCGCTTCAGCTTGTCCGAACTGTCGGCGACGGCCTGCAACTCTTGCAAGACGAACCGAGGGATGATTAGCTTCGCGTCGATGAATCGCGTATCACAGATATCGGCAATCCGACCGTCGATGATGACACTCGTATCCAAAACGAGCGGTTTGCTCCCCTTGATCTGCTTCGAGAACTCGACGTAGGGGATGATGAACCGGAACTCGTCCTTCGTCTGGAGGAGCGTCGAGATCGTGATGTAACAGCTGAACGTCGTGATGAGGAGCGCCACCAGGGCCTTGCGCTGGGGCTGTCCGCGCCCGACGGGCTGTCCGCTCCGGCCACCGACGGGCGTCATTCGGAGGATCGACTCGTCTTTGCGTCCCGTCGATTCGACCTGCACGCGCACGCCGGGGGCGTCGGAGACCGTGGAGTCCCACTCGAAGAGGAACGGCTCGAGGGCCGTCGAGAGGATGTTCCCCAGCAGCAACCCCAGGAGGAGACCGAAGTAGATCGCCGAGATCGTCGTGATCTGCTTGTCCCGGATCAGGATGTCCGTCACCACGAAAACGACACCCGCGCCGAGGATGCAGACGAACGCCATCCAGGTCTGGAGCGTCTCGTCGGGGCTGATCGCCTGAAAGTGCTGCACCGCGATCATCGAGACGCTGATGAGGATAGCGCCGAAGACGCCTCGGAACATCCAGAGCATGACCTGGCCGGACCGGGGTCGGCCCTCTAAACGGTTGTTGAACGAATTCAGAAGGCTTCTGAAAAGAGATACCACATCAACCTCCGACAGTGCGGGTATGAAAACTGGCAGGTGGGCGAGATGTGCCCATGATCTTGACTATGGTATCAGTGAGGAGGCCGGATCGCAACGACGGAGGGGAAATCAGTGTTCAGTGTTGACCCCAACGGCCCGGATGTTGCAGCCCAGAGCAACGTTCGGGGTGGGCGAGACATGCACCGAGTCTTTCGTGTCCTTCCCGCGATCCGCGTCCCCAGGGCCTTCCTCTGTGCTACAGCATCCGACCCCGTTGGGGTCAACATTGAACCCCGAACACGGTCTATTCATGCCACGATCATGCGGTCACGGCATGAACAACGATGAACCGACAGGACATCTGGTTTTCGTGGCACCTTTTTGGAAGACTCACTCGTTTTCCGCCGAAATGGGTGATCTAATGGGTGGTTAGGGCCTCGAAGGCGGGGATACGGAGATTATTCGATCGGTTGGAGCAAATATTCGATCGATTTTCAGAAGGAACGATTGATCGTGTCAAAGAATGCGGGATAATGCGAATAGAGGGATAGCCTATCACCCTCTATTCGAGTCACGCCCATTTCTCATCCGAATGTCTTTCGATCGAGTCCGTCCTCCCGCCGTTCTTTCGGCCGGGTGACGATTCGGATCGTCGGGTTCCGTTCCCAGGTTCATCACGACCGAGGTTCCTGTGGCATCGACCATCGCGATGGAAAAGCTCTTGAGTACGGTCATCCAACTCAAGGCAAGTGACCTCCACATCACGGTCGGGCAGCCGCCCGTTATCCGGCACCAGGGCCGCATGCGCAAGCTCGACACGAAGTCGCTCGACATGGACGACACCACATCCCTGATGAAGAGCATCACGCCGGATCGCTGCCAACAGGAACTCCAAGAGAAGGGCGGGACCGACTTCGCGATCGAGTACGTCGATGGCTACCGCTTCCGTGTCGCCGTGTTCAAGCAGCGCGGCTGTATCGGTATGGTACTAAGACGAATCCCCAGCGCGTTCCTCACCTTCGAGCAGATCGGCATGCCGGACGCCATCAAGCGCATGCTGACCCGGCCGCGCGGCCTGCTCCTCGTGACCGGCCCGACGGGGTCGGGCAAGACGACGAGCCTGGCGAGCATGCTCAATTTCATCAACGACGCCTACGACAAGCACGTCATCACGCTCGAGGATCCGATCGAGTACTTCCACAAGCACAAGAAATCGACCTTCAACCAACGAGAGATTGGCGTCGATGTCCCCAGCTTCAAGGAAGGCATCCGCCGGGCGCTCCGCATGGACCCCGACATCATCCTCGTCGGCGAAATGCGTGACCTCGAGACGATCCATGCCGCCATCGAGGCGGCGGAGACCGGCCACGTCG
>JANXSH010000571.1 GCA_025356615.1 Planctomycetia bacterium
AACATCATCAACGGCTTCGGCGAGACCGCCGGCGCGGCGATGGTCGCCCATCCCGACATCGACAAGATCGCCTTCACCGGCCACGTCGACACCGCCAAGATCATCACGCGACAGGCCGCCGAGACCCTCAAGCGCTGCACCTACGAGCTGGGCGGCAAGAGTCCCAACGTCGTCTTCTCCGACTGCAACATGGAGGACGCCGTCAACGGCGCGTTCCACGCCATCTACTTCCACACCGGCCAGTGCTGTACGGCCGGCAGCCGGCTCTTCGTCCAGAAGAAGATCCACCAGGAGTTCGTCGAACGCCTCGCCGAGAAGGCCAAGGAGCGCAAACTCGGCGACCCCCTCGACGAGGCCACCGAGCAGGGGCCGCAGGTGTCGCAGGAGCAGATGGACAAGATCCTCGGCTACTGCGAACTCGGCCAGAAGCAGGGCGCGACCCTGTTGACCGGCGGCGTCCGCTACGGCAAGAAGGGCTACTTCATCGAGCCCGCCGTCTTCGACAACGTCCGCGACGACATGGCCATCGCCAAGGACGAGATCTTCGGCCCCGTCGTCAGCGTGCTGCCGTTCGAGTCGTTCGACGAGATGATCGGCCGGGCCAACAGCACCTACTACGGACTCGCCGCCGCCATCTGGACGAAGGACATCGACAAGGCGCACCGCTACGCCAAGGAGATCAAGGCCGGCACCGTGTGGGTCAACTGCTACCACATCGTGGACACGACGACGCCGTTCGGCGGGTTCAAGATGTCGGGCCAGGGCCGCGAGAACGGCGAGGCGGCGCTGGACCACTACACCGAGCAGAAGACGGTGACGATCAAGCTGGATTGATCGCACGATTCCGGCGAGCGGGGCGTGTGAACGCCCTGGAGTGTGGCACCCTCGGGCGCTTCACCCCAGGGTGTTCGCATGCCCCGCTCGCCATTTCAGAACCACAACCGCAGCCCCACCATCGGCCCGTGCAGATCGACGGAGCCGATGCGAAGCCAGTCGTAGCCCGCGAATAGCTCCGCGTGCCGCAACTGGATGCCGACGCTCGCGCGAAGGCGCAGCACGAGCGCCTCGTTCAGGTTCCCCAACTCGATCAGGCTCGAGATGACCACCGGGTCGATGGGGAAGAGGTCGGCCCCGTACAGGAAGTTGACCCCGCCGCGCGTGCGGTACTGGTCGAACAGGCCGCGCGCCCCGACGCCGGCGTGCATCTGGAGCCAGTCTGTCTGGGCGATGCGAAGCGTCAGGTTGAGCGTCCCCAAGGTCGTCTCGTCAGTGGCCCCGCCGGCCAGGCGCTCGGTGTAGTGGTCCCAGTCGGAGCTGATGCCGACGCGCCACCTCGTGTCGAGGGCGAATCGGGCGCTGAGGCGGTTGAGGTTGCCGAAGTCGTGGCCGTCCTCGATGGCACATCGGGTGGCCCACGGCTTGACGCGCTCGGAGTCGAAGAAGTCGCGCTCGTCGTTGCTGCCGTAGAGCATGCCGCTGTCGATGTACCCCGTGTGCGGCAGCGCGTAGGGGTGGCCGGGGAAAGAGCCGGGGCTGAAGAAATGCTCCTCGAAGAGGGCCGCTGGCCCCCACAACGGGCTTGTTCCAGCGACGCCTACCAGCACCAATGCCGCGAAGATCGCTTTGGAGTCAGCACCAGCAGTGTCGTACCAGTGCGACTCGACGGGGGCGAGTTGGTTCGGCGACGGGGCCGGGGACGCCGGTCGCGGCGGATGCGATTGGCTGTCGGTCGCCAGACGGGTGCGCGTCAGGATGCCCTGAGCGCCGGCCGGGGCCGTCAGGGCGAGGACGAGGAACACGATTGCGACGGGGCGACCCATGACCTTCTCCACTCAAAACCACAACCGCAGCCCCACCATCGGCCCGTGCAGGTCGGCCGCGCCGATCCGCAGCCAATCGTAGCCAGCGAATAGCTCCGCGTGCCGGAGCTGGATGCCGACACTGCCGCGAACGCGCGTCACGAAGGCGCGATCGAGATTCCCCATCTCGAACAGGGTCGAGACGACGACCGGGTCGGCGGGGAAGAAGTCCGCGCCGTACTGGAAGTTGACGCCGCCGCGCGTCCTGTCGCCGTCGAACATGCCCCGCGCGCCGAGGCCGGTGTACATCTGGAGCCACTCGGCTTGTGCGAATCGCAGGGTCAAATTGATGTCGCCGAGGACGGTCCGATCGACGCAGCCGCAGGGCAGGCGTTCGCGGTAGTAGTCCAGGGAGGAAGTGACGCCGACCCGCCATTCCGTGTCGAGGGCGAAGCGTCCGCCGATCCGCGTCAGGCCCGAGAAGTCGGTGCCCGCCTCGAAGGAGGCGCGCGTCGCCCACGATTTCATCCGCTGCGGGTCGAAGAAGTCGCGATCGCTGACGACCGGCGTGGCCGCATGACCCGCAGTGGGTAGATCCGGGCGTGGACCCGCACGGCTGACCTCCAGGAAGTCGGAGTTCTGAATGTACGCCGACGTGGGCAGCGCGTAGGGGTAGCCGGAGAACTTGCCCGGAGCGGGGAATGGGTCGTGCAGTAGGAAGGGCGGTAGCCAGAATGGGGAGGCCAACGCCCCAAAGCCGATCATGCCGAAGAACCCTTTGAAGTCTTCGAGTATATCGTCCGAATCGGGACCGGAGGCCGATTGCGAGGAGTTGCCCGGATCGCTCTTGTTGTTGGGAGTAGCGGGGCTCGGCCGGCCCGCGTCCTGCCGCGCGCGGTCGAGGATGCCCTGAGCCTGCGAAGGGAGGGTGAACACGAAGACGAGGAGCGAGGCCGCCATCGAGCGCAACATGACAGGATCCTCCGCGAGTTCCGATTGCGTGGAGAGGGGGATACTGTCCGATAGGAGTTCGTGCAAGGCGACTTCGTGAGCCGGGGGTGACTACGCAGGGCCGTTCCTTTATTCAAGCGGGGGAAGGTCAAGAGCCTGGAGGGCTTCGGTAGGGCGTGCCGCCATCCTCTGCATGACCTCCGGCCTACTCTCCTTTGGTGCCGCCACCAGGGACACCAGGAAGATCACCAGGTT
>JANXSH010000578.1 GCA_025356615.1 Planctomycetia bacterium
GGACGTGGAGCCGCGCGTCGGCAACTGCCTGCCGATGCGGAAGATCCCTGGCGGCATGAGCGTCCACAACGTCGAGTTGCAACCCGGACGCGGCGGCCAGATGTGCCGAAGCGCCGGCTCCTCGGCGACGTTGACCGCCCGTGAAGGCGAATGGGCGCAAGTCACGCTCCCTTCGGGCGAAATTCGTCGCGTCTCGTCCGAGTGCCGGGCGACGATCGGCCTGATTAGCAATAGCGAGCACATGAACGTCTCGCTGGGCAAAGCCGGTCGCAAGCGACACATGGGCCGCAAGCCGCACAATCGCGGCACGTCGATGAACCCCGTCAGCCACCCGATGGGCGGCGGCGAAGGGCGGACGGCGGGCGGTCGTCACCCTTGTAGCCCGACGGGCGTCCTCGCCAAGGGCGGCAAGACCCGCAAGAAGCGCAAACCATCGACCGCCTCCATCGTCCGCCGTCGTCCCAAGGGTCGCCACCAGTAAGACGTGACCTGCCGGGGTTTTGCCCTGGACAGGTGCCCGCGAACCTCTAGAGTAATCCTTTTCCGCCACACGAGAGAGTAATATGAGCCGTTCGGCCAAAAAGGGACCGTACTTCGACGAGCGCCTACTCGCCAAGGTCGAGAAGGGGCAGCGGGGGGGGCAACGCGAGCCGATCAAGACCTGGTCGCGCGATTGCACCATCATCCCGGACTTCGTCGGGGTGACGTTCCTGATCCACAACGGTCGCCAGTTCCTGCGGCTGTACGTCACGGAAGACATGGTCGGCCACAAGCTCGGGGAGTTCTCCCCGACACGAATGTTCAAGGGCCACTCCGGCGGCAAGAAGGCCGGGAAGTAAACGTCTCGTCGAAATCAGAGTTCTGGCTGACAGCCGAAGGCTGAAAGCTGACAGCTAGGAGAGGTAGATGCGTTACAAGGCAAGTCATCGGCACGCGGACGTGACGGCCCGGAAGCTCCGGCCCGTGGCCAACTTGATTCGCGGCAAGGTCGCCGACGAAGCGTTGCAAATGCTGCGCTACCTGCCCAATCGCGGCGCGCGTCTGATCGAGCAGGTGCTGAAGAGCGCCCTCGGCAACGCCGAAGATCGAGGGGCGCGGGACATCGAAGAACTCATCATCGACGAGTCGCGCATCGACGGCGGCCCGATGATGAAACGCCACCGCCCTCGCGCCCGCGGGACGGCGTTCCCGATCAAGAAGCGCTACGCGCACATCCGCATTACGCTGTGGGACGGAGAGGCAGACGTGGCGGTCTGACGATCGGTCGGAGCTGGTTCCGGGTGGTCCGGGCGGCCTCAGAAGGAGATCGCGAGTGGAGGTCCGAGAAAGGCATGGGTCAAAAGGTCCGACCGACGGGATTCCGAACCGGAATCTTCATCGACTGGCAGAGCCATTGGTATGCCAACAAGCAGGACTTCGCGGAACTGCTGGTCGAGGACCAGATGATCCGCAAGTACCTCAAGAAGCGTTATCGCGAAAAGGGTGCCGGCATCGCGAGGATCCGCATCCAGCGGACCCGCGAAAAGGTGACGGTGTTCATCCACTCCGCGCGGGTGGGCGTCATCATCGGCAAGAAGGGGCAGGAAGTCGAAATCCTGACCCGCAAGCTCGAGAAGTTGTGCCACCGCGTCATCGAGGTCAAGACGATCGAGGTGAATCGTCCCGAACTCGAGCCGCAACTCGTGGCCCAGGACATTGCCGAGCAGCTCCAGAAGCGTCAGAGCTTCCGCCGCACGATGAAGAAGGCCATCGAGATCACGATGGAGGGCGGGGCCAAGGGAATCAAGGTGCAGATGGCGGGCCGACTCGCCGGGGCCGAAATGGCCCGATGCGAGATCGGCGTGGCGGGAAGTATCCCCCTCTCGACGCTGCGAGCCAGGGTCGAATACGGGTTCTTCGAGGCGAAGACCGCGCAGGGGAATATCGGGATCAAGGTGTGGATCAATAATGGGGACTACTTGAACCCCGAGGAGGATAGCGATGCCGTCAATGCCCAAGCGAGTAAAGTACCGAAAAAGTCAGCGCGGCAAAATAAAAGGTAACGCGACTCGCGGGAACACGGTCAGCTACGGCGACTTCGGGCTGCAAGCGCTCGACGGCGGCTGGCTCTCCGCCGAGGCGATCGAGGCGGGCCGCATCACGGCTGCGCACGCGGTGCGCGGTGGCGGTCGGCTATTCATCCGGGTCTTCCCGCACAAGTCGATTTCTTCGATCCCTGCGGAAACGCGAATGGGCAAGGGCAAGGGCGAGCCGGAGTTCTGGGCCGCCGTCATCAAGCCGGGCCTGATCATCTACGAGATCGCCGGCCTCCCCGAGGCGGCCGCCCGCGAGGCGCTCGCGAAGATCGCGTACAAGATGCCGTTCCGGTGCCGGCTGGTGACTCGGCGTCCCAGCGTGGGTTGATCCAGAGTGTAGGGAGAGAGGACGCGATGAAACCGGCGGAACTGCGGGCGATGAGCGACGAACAGCTCTCGCTGACGTTCAAGGACCAGATCAAGCATCTGTTCCACCTGCGGGTCCAGTCCGCGACGGAGCGGCTGGAGACGCCCAGCGAGATCCAGAAGGCGCGACGCGATGTCGCACGCATCAAGACGATCCAGCGGCTCCGAGAGATCGAAGCCGAGAAGCAGGCCGCGGCCAAGGGGACGGGCACGAAATGAGTGAGACAGTAGAAGAAGAGCGGGGCCAACGCCGTACCGAGGTCGGCGTGGTCACGAGCGACAAGATGGACAAGACCCGGCGCGTGGAAATCCCGCGCCTCGTCAAGCACCCGCAGTACGGCAAGTACATCCGCCGCCGGACGATCTGCCACGTCCACGACGAGGCCAACGTGTCCCACACGGGGGACACGGTGGAGATCATGGAAAGCCGACCGTACAGCAAGACCAAGCACTGGCTGCTCCTCAAGGTAGTCAAGAAGGTGGCGAGCGCCACCATTGCCACAGCCGAAGCACAGACCACGGCCGCGCCCACCGCGTAATCGCGGGGCCGACGTTCGACAGTTAGAGAGCGGGGATGTCTCATGATCCAAATGAATAGCTACCTCGATGTCGCGGATAACACCGGGGCGAAGGTATGTATGTGCATCAAAGTCCTCGGGGGCACCCGACGGCGGTACGCCGGCCTGGGCGACCTCATCATCGCCAGCGTCAAGAAGGCGATCCCCGGTGCCGAAGTCAAGCCCGGTGACGTAGTAACGGGCGTCGTGGTCCGCGTCCGTAAGGCGACACGCCGCTCGGACGGCAGCTACGTCCGCTTCGACAGCAACGCGATGGTCATCATCGACAAGGAAAAGAACCCGCGCGGCACACGCATCTTCGGTGCGGTCGCCCGCGAACTCCGCGAGTGCGGCTTCGGCAAGATCGTCGCCCTCGCCGCCGAGGCCGTTTGAAGTCGCGTCCCTGCCCTCAGACACCGCACCAGATCCAGAACCAACGAGACGAGTCATGGCACGCTTGCAGGTGAAGTACAAGAAAGAGATCGTCGGCCAGCTCCAAGAGAAGCTGGGTCGGAAGAACGTCCACAGCCTGCCCCGGTTGCAGAAGATCGTCGTGAACATGGGCGTGGGCAAGGCGCTCGAGGACAAGAACCGCCTCGAGCAATCAGCCATGCAACTGTCGCAGATCACCGGGCAGAAGGCCCAGATCCGCAAGGCCAAGGTCGCGGTCAGCGGCTTCCGCCTCCGCGAAGGCAACGCCATCGGCTGCCGAGTGACCCTGCGGGGCGCACGGATGTTCGAGTTCCTCGACCGCCTGGTGACGATCGCATTGCCCCGCATCCGCGACTTTCGAGGCATCAACCCCAAGAGTTTCGACGGACGCGGCAACTACAGCATGGGCCTGACCGAGCAACAGGTCTTCCCCGAGGTGGACCCAGACAAGCTCACCTTCGTCCAGGGCATGGATGTGACCTTCGTGACCAGCACTACCAACGATGACGAGGCCCGCGAGTTGCTCCGGTGCTTCGGCATGCCCTTCAGAGAAGCGTGAAATAGCTATCAGCTGTCAGCTATTAGCTATCAGCCACTTCAGAGAAGCGTGAACGGGAGAAGAGAATGGCCACTACGGCGAATTTCGTCAAGTTCGAAAAGCAGCGGAAGGCGTTTGAGGCGCACCGGGCTGAGATGAAGAAAGAGCCTGAAAAGCGCGACGCCAAGAAAATATTGGCACCCCGCGCTATCATTCAGATCCGGAACCGTTGTCGGATCTGCGGTCGCCCTCGTGGGGTCTACCGCAAGTTTGGGATTTGTCGGATCTGTTTCCGCAACCTGGCCAGCGATGGTCTTATTCCCGGCGTTACCAAGGCAAGCTGGTGAGGTGATCGAAGCATGATGACGGACCCCGTAGCCGACATGCTGACGCGGATTCGGAACGCCAACCGGATCGAGCGTCCTGTCGTGGATATGCCCGCGACGCGCCTCAAGGCGAACATCGCCAAGGTGCTGAAAGATGAAGGGTTCATCAACGATTTCCAGGTGGGGCACGAATCGACCGACGAAGCCGGTGCGAAGGTGTTCCAGCCGATCTCGGACATGAACCACCCGAAATTGACGTTGCGCGTGATGCTGAAGTACGGCCCCGAGGGCGAGCGCGTCATCCGCCACATCGAGCGGCGGAGCAAGCCGGGGCTGCGGGTGTACATCCGCTCGGCCATGATCCGCCCCGTGCTCAATGGCCTCGGGATCAGTATCCTGAGTACGAACAAAGGCGTCGTCAGCGATCGCCAGGCGCGGGCCCAGCGCCTGGGCGGCGAGCTGCTGGCCATCGTGTGGTAAGAGGTGCGTGATGTCGCGAATCGGAAAACAACCCGTTACCATCCCCTCGGGGGTGAAGGTCAAGATCGCCGACGGCAAGGTGCAGGTCGAGGGGCCGAAGGGCAAACTCGAAGTCGCCTACCACCGTGCCATGATCGTCGAGATCGGCAAGGTCGTCAGGCAGGGCGACCAATCGACGTTCACGCCCGAGGCGGGCGGCGCGATGTTGCAGGTCAGCCGCAAGGACGACGATAGGACTTCGCGCTCCTTGCACGGTCTGACGCGCTCCCTGGTCGCCAACATGATCGAAGGCGTGACCAAGGGCTTCGAGCGGAGGCTCAAGATCGAGGGCGTCGGCTACGTCGCCAAGCTGGACAAGAAGGCGGTCGTATTGACGGTCGGCTACGCCAACCAGATCAAGCTCGAGCCCCCCGCCGGCGTGACGGCCGAAGTGCCCGACGCCAACACGATCATCGTCCGCGGAGCGGACAAGCAGCAAGTCGGGCAGTTCGCCGCCGAAGTTCGGAGCGCACGCCCGCCGGAACCCTACCAAGGCAAGGGCATCCGCTACGACGACGAAGTGGTCCGTCGCAAGGAAGGCAAGTCCTTCAGCAGCGGCGGTTGATCTACGAGGCAGCGATGAACCCCATCAAGTTGAAAGAACGACAGCGGTCGCGGCGGGCATTCCATGTCCGCAACAAGATCGTCGGCACGGCGGAACGTCCGCGCCTGTCGATCTTCCGCAGTTCGAAGCACATCTACGCGCAGCTCATCGACGACCTGACGGGGCGGACCCTCGCGTCCGCCTCGACCAAGCCGAAGAAGGGCGAGTTGGCGTCGGTGGGCTACGGCGGCAACGCCAAGGCCGCCAAGTCGATCGGCCTACAGATCGCCGAGCGCGCCAAGGCCGCAGGCATCGCCAAGGTCGCCTTCGACCGCGGACACTATCGGTATCACGGGCGCGTCAAGGCCCTGGCGGACGGTGCCCGCGAAGGCGGGTTGCAATTCTGAGAGACAAGGTGACGAGGTGACGAGGTGACAAGGTGACAAGAACCTTGTCACCTTGTCACCCGAGCGGAGCGAGTCACCGTGTCACCGAAGTGGTTTCCCTGAGACAACGAGAAGGGTAACATGGCCAGAGATAGAGATCGCGATCGGCAACACGACCTGGAAGAGCGCGTCATCAAGATCCGCCGATGTGCCGCTGTCGTCAAGGGTGGTCGTCGCTTCAGCTTCAACGCCCTCGTCGTCGTCGGCGACGGCAAGGGTCGCGTCGCCTACGGCTACGGCAAGGCCAACGAAGTCCCCCCGTCGGTCGAGAAGGCCACGAAGGACGCCGAGGGCCGACTGAAACGACAGGCCCGCATGTCGCTGCGTGGCGACACGATCCCCCACAAGGTCGTGGGCAAGTACGGCTCGAGCCGGGTCGTCATGGTCCCGGCGGGTCCGGGAACCGGCGTCAAGGCCGGGCCGGGCGTGCGGGACGTGCTGATGGCCTGCGGGGTGCGGAACATCCTGACGAAAGTTCACGGTAGCACGAACCCGACGAACCTGGTCAAGGCGGCCATCGAGGGGCTGATGCAGCTCCGGACCCGCGAGCAAGTAGCGGCGCTACGAGGAGTGGCACTCTAATGGACCTCAAAGCGTTGTACACCCGCCCCGAAGAGGGCGAACACCTCACCAAGCGACGGCCCAAGAAGCGCGTCGGGCGGGGCATCGGTAGCGGCCACGGCAAGACCGCGACACGCGGCCACAAGGGCCAGTGGGCCAGCGCGGGTGCGGACAAGCCGAGCTTCACCTTCGAAGGCGGCCAGATGCCGTTGTTCCGCCGCATGCCGAAGCGCGGCTTCAGCAACGAGACGTGGAACAAGCACTACCATGTGGTCAACGTCGCCGACCTCGACACGCATTTCAAGGAAGGCGATGTCGTCGATCAGGCCGCCCTCAAGAAGGTCGGCCTGGCGAAGGGTGTGGCCGCTGGCATCCGCATCCTAGGCTACGGCGAGATCAGCAAGAAGTTGACCGTCAAGGCGTCCCACTTCTCGAAGTCCGCCACGGAGAAGATCACCGCCAAGGGCGGCACCGCCGAGGTGCTCCCCGGCCCGAAGCCTCCGGTGCGCAACAAGATGAAGCCCCGCAAGCCGAAACCGGCGAAGAAATAGGCGAGATCCAGGCCCGGCGTGTCCATTCCTCGGGAGGGACACGCCGGCGGCAAGTACGGCTGGCCGCGAAGACCGGGAGGGCATCGTCCCGGCGGGCTAGCTTTCCTCCATCAGGTATGCCAGGGAGCCGACTCATGGGCAAGTTGAAGGCGATCTTCTCTATCCCCGAATTGCGCTGGAAGATTGGCTTCACGCTGTTGCTTCTGGCGATCTACCGCATCGGGTACTCCATCCCGCTCCCGTTCGTCGATCAGCGCGAGATGAACAAGCCCCTCGCCCAGGGCGGGATCCAGTCCGTTCTCAACTTCGTCAGCATGTTCTCCGGCGGCGACTTGAGCCACGCGACGCTGTTCGGCCTCGGCATCATGCCCTACATCTCGGCCTCAATCATCTTCCAGCTCCTCGGCGCGGTCTACCCGCCCCTAGAGAAGTTGCAAAAAGAAGGCGAGAGTGGCCGCAAGAAGATCAACGAGTACACCCGCTACGCGACCGTGCCGATCTGCCTGTTCCAGTCGTACATGTACGTCAACTACATCATGACTCCGGGTCAACTCGGATGGGCCTTGGACGGCTACAACTCCGCCTTCTTCTGGATGACGATGGTCGCCTGCATGACCGCCGGGACGATCTTCCTCATGTGGCTCGGCGAGCAGATCGACGAGTACGGCATCGGCAACGGCATCAGCCTCATCATCATGGGCGGCATCGTCGCCCGACTCCCCGCCGCGACCGCCTCGCTGTTCTTCGAGGGCGGCAGTTTCAAGTGGTCGGTCTTCACGCTGGGCGGGTCCGGCGGCAGCGACGTGAGTTTCGAGAAGCTCGTCGTTTTGGCCTTCCTGTTCATCGCGGTCATCGTCGCCGTCGTCGCCATCACCAAGGCCCAGCGCCGCATTCCGACGCAGTCCGCCAAGCACGTTCGTGGTCGGCGTCAGTTCGGCGCGGGGAGCCGTCAGCCGTTGCCCCTTCGCGTCAACCAGGCTGGCGTCATGCCGGTCATCTTCGCGTCGAGCCTCCTCGTGGTGCCGTTCTTCATCTTCAAGGCCATCGGAGACTCGACCGATTGGACCTGGGCGGTCCTGCTCCGGGACGCCTTCGAGCGCCAGGGCTACCTCTACACGGTCTGCTTCATCGCCTTGATCTACGTCTTCTGCTACTTCTGGACGGCGATCAGCTTCAACCCCAAGGACGTGGCGAACAATCTCAAGGACCACGGTAGTTTCATCCCCGGCTATCGACCCGGCAAGCGGACAGCCGAGTACCTCGAGCGCGTCATGACCCGCATCACCTACGTCGGGGCGGCGTTCCTGGCGATCGTGGCGGTCATCCCGACGCTCATCACCTCCACGATGGACGTGAACGCCCAGGTCGCGAGCTTCTACGGCGGCACGGGCCTCCTCATCGTCGTCAGTGTCGCCCTCGACCTCGTGCAGAAGATCAACAGCCACCTGGTGATGCGGAACTATCCGGGCCTCACGGAGGATTGAGTCCGGAGAGGTGTCGGGAAATCGATAGTCGTATAAGCCCAGCCGTTGCAACGGGTAAGCTCTGGTGTCTCGAGTGGAACGAAACATGACTATAATGAAGTGCGGAATCACCAGGATGCGTTCTCCTTGAGGTCGATACGAAACGTGCTGCGAACCCTCTTATCGCAAAAGCCGGAGTTGAAATCCTCCCGCGAGATCGCCCTGATGCGCGAGGCCGGTAAACTCGTCGCCGAGGCGCACCGGCTGTGCCGGGCGATGGCCGTGCCCGGTGCCAGGACCATTGAGATCGACCGGGCCGTCGAGGCACTCTTCGCCTCGCGCAAGGCGACGCCCCTGTTCAAGGGCTATCCGGGGAAGGTGCCCTTCCCCGCCGTGACGTGCATCTCGGTGAACGAGGAGGTCGTCCACGGCATCCCCGGCCAGCGACAGATCAAAGAAGGCGACCTGCTCAAGATCGACACGGCGTGCAAACTCAACGGCTGGTGCGCCGACGCGGCCGTCACGCTCTGCATCGGCGTGGTGTCGGCAGAGAAGCGCCGACTGGTCGATGTCGGCGAGGCCGTGTTGAGGACCGCCATGATCGAGATGGGTCGTCGCAAATGGTGGTCCGAGGTGGCCCTGGCCATGCAGCGGACGGCCGAGTCGGCTGGCTACAGTGTCGTGACGCAGTACGTCGGCCACGGCATCGGGCGGATCATGCACGAAAACCCCCAGGTGCCGAACTTCGTCAGTAAGGACATGCGGAAGCACGATTTCCGGCTGGAAGAAGGGCTTGTCCTGGCGGTCGAGCCGATGGTCAACATGGGCAAGGCGGCGACGGATGTGAAGCGCGACCACTGGACGGTCGTCACCCGCGACAGCCTGCCGAGCGTCCACGTCGAACACACGCTGGCGCTCACCCGCGACGGAGTCTATGTGGTGACGGCCGACGAAGAGACGTTGATTCCGCGGAGGTGAGCCGCCCCGGCACAATAGGCTCGATCGTGCGTCCCCAGGGATAGCAACAGGATCGCCTCCGCTCCCCCATGGACCGCGTAATCGAACACGACTCGCAGATCGTGGTCCGAGCTGCAAGCGCAGCAACCCGCTCGCGGCCCACGCAACTTGGCCCGGTTCGACAAGACGGCGACCAGGGGTAAGAGTAGGTGGGCCCCGCGAGACGAGCGGGGTTGATCCGGCTCGCGGGACCTACTTCTGTTATCCCCCTTTGAACCATCCCGGAATGGCAGCCTCTCGCATCACCACCACGCCCACAGCATCGCCGCGACCACGACGACGAACACCGCGAGTAGGGCGTAGCCCACGCGGGTGTACCACTGGTAGGCGGCGTCGTCGGCGAGGGCGTCGCCGGTCCAGCGGACGCCGTTCTGCTGCTCGAGCGCGAGGCGCACGACGCCGGCGAGGAACGCCTGGTCGCGGTCGCCGTCGGGGCCGGTGCCCGCGAGGTAGCACCCGCCCAGCATCGGAGCGCCTTGCTCGCCGTGGACGGCCCGGCCCGCGAGGCGGGCCAACGTGGAGAGTCGTCGCCGGCAGGCACGGCCGGCGGCGAACTGTTCCTGCGGACGACGAAGAAGCTGTACTGCATCGGGCGGCCTGCGAAGGCGGGCGAGCGGGGCGTGTCAACGCCCTGAAAGAAATCGCGTGAAGAAAATCCTCACACGAGAACTTCAAAATATTTATAAGAAACCGGACAAAAGCGGGCGAACGCCTCTGGACATCTCGGCATGTGAAGCCTACGCTGGCCATTGGTTACTGGCAGTTGCCGGAGAAACAAGTTTCCCCAACAACTCCAAGTCAACTTACAACTATGATCACACATCATCGGAGGTCGGCAATGAGAATCAAGTCATGTCTCCTCGCCGCGATCCTGGTCTTCGCGATCGCACCACAAGCTATGGCGGCGGCGACGATCACCTGGACCGCCCTCTACCCCAAGACGGGCAACAACGCGGGTGAGATCCTCGTCAAAGGAACTTCGACCCTGCCCGACAACACGTGGTCCTGGGACACCGCCAATGCGGCGGTCTGGCCCAAGGCAGGGGGTGCGGTCGTGAATTACGCCATCTCCTTGAATGTGGCGAACGGTAATTGGGGCGAGACCGCCATCGATGGACTTACGAGCATGGCCGACTACAATGTGGTGGTCTCGATCACCTTCAGGAAGGGAACAATGAGGTATCAGGTTAGTGGCGCGCCAGCTGTCGCCAAGGCGAAATGATGTCCCCGCCCTATCGCGGGAGGTGAGGCCGCATCCCCCTCTCGCATCCTTTCTTTGCCCTGTCCTGCGTTCGGCCCTCTTCATCAAGGAAGGAATCCAACATGAAACGCAGAAGTGCCTTCACCCTCATCGAACTCCTGGTCGTCATCGGCATCATCGCGGTGCTGATCGGCTTGCTCCTCCCCGCAGTCATGAAGGTCCGCGAGGCTGCCGCCCGCATGGCGAGCACCAACAATGTGAAACAAATCAGCCTCGCGCTTCAGAACCTTGCCGTCACCAACGACGGCCGTCTGCCGACTCTCGATGGCCGCAACGGTCCCAATCCGGGTGAGTCCGTCTTCGGGGCCATCCTGCCTTATGTCGAAGGGGGCAATGCCCTGGAGGCGATGCTCGCCGTCCCCCCCCGGTACGTCGTCGTCAAGACGTTCATCAGCCCCGCCGACCCGACCATCCAGGAGGCCATTGCGGCCCGCGCGGAGGTCTCGAGTTACGCCGCCAATGCGAAGGCGTTCGGCAAAGGTCCGAGCCTAACGGCTTCCTTCTCCGACGGCACCTCGAACACCATCGCCTTCGCCGAACACTATGCCTATAAATGCAATGGCACTTCTTTCGAATATCTCCTCTCCCAGATAGGGTTCATGTTGGGGCACCGGGCGACGTTCGCGGACTTCTTCGACCTTGCCCCTGGGTCGTCCGTCAATCCGGCCAACGTACTCGATGTCACTTTCCAGGCAGGCCCCTCGCGGAAGGAGTGTTCCCCTGCTCTCCCCCAGTCGCCGCACAGGGGCGGGATGATCGTCGGGTTGTTCGACGGCAGCGTCCGCTTCCTTCATCCGGGCATATCCCCCCTGACCTACTGGTCGGCCGTGACCCCTGCCGGGG
>JANXSH010000586.1 GCA_025356615.1 Planctomycetia bacterium
GATTCGGTGGCTCGGAAACAGCCCCTTGACAGGGGCCGCTCGCCAACGGCGTAACTCCTATTTGCGTCAAAAGCTCGCATGATTCGGGAAGAAAAGCAGCGGCTATCGTCGTCTCATATACTACCTCGAGAGTGAGTCGGAGGTGGTTGCTGATACATGCCAGCCCCTTCCTCTCGCAAGACCAGCGTATCGCTCGTCTCAGGCGAGGGAAGCAGACCTTACTTCTCGAGGAGGAACGTCAGTGAAAATTAATTGCCCGAACTGCGACACGACCCTGGCCGTAGCGGACGAAATTGCCGGGCGGCGCGTCAAGTGTCCCGGTTGCCAACACATATTTCAGATCCCTTCTTCCACGGGTGTCGCGCTCGGTCCTGTGGCGAAACCCATGCCAGCCACGGCTTCCGTTCCCCCACGGGCCGCGAAGGAGGCGGCCTCCTCCCCTCCTTCGAACGCAGTGCAGAAATCCGCGCTGCCACCGAAGCAGGTGCGAGGATCCTGCCCGCAGTGCAATGAGAAGCTGGGTGCGAGCGCCTCCGAGTGTCCCGAGTGCGGTTGGACCTCCGACCGGATTGCGGTCACGGCTTCGAAGGCAGTTTCCCGTCGTGCCACAGCAGCGGACGGCGCGGAAGGAGGCTGTTATATCGACATCCGCAGGGATGAGGTGCAACTCGCCTGGGCGATCGAAAAACGCATGAAGAAACTCATCGAGACCGAACAACTCGGCATCCGCATCATGGGCGAGGATGAACATCCTCCCGAAGAACTGGGGCCGGACGATCTCCTCATCTCCGGCAAAGTCGACGAGTGCGATTACGGGAGTCGCTTCATGCGATATTTCCTGACCTTCGTGACGATGTTCGGGCCAGGGTCGTGCCGACTCGATGTTGACGCCGAGATCGAAACGGCGGAGGGAGGGAATCGCCGAGTCCGTGCCCGCTCCCGGCTGTGGATCGGCATCCTGGGTGGCAGCGGCCCCGGCCTCATGAAGCGGAACGTCCAGATCGTCTCCAATCGCATCGCGACTGGGGCGGCCCGTCAGGCCACGGGAAATAGCTTCCTCAACGCCCATGCCTACAGCTGCGCTTCCTGGTCCCTCGGACTCGGCCTGGCCTCACTGGTGCCTTTCCTCGGAGTCCTTTTCGGCCTTATCGGTCTCGTCCTGGGCGTGCTGGCCCTCATGACCATCAAACGACGGAAGCTGCCGCGCGGGAAGGGCGTGGCGATCACCGGAATCGTGCTGCCGTTCTTCGGGTTCCTTGTCACCGCAGGGTTGATCTTGCTGTTAGCGCAACAATAACAAAGTGCGCCTATCAGCCGGGGCACGACCCGCTGACGATGACCATCGCGGATCGCACCCACCTACTCCTCTACCCGAGCGGAAACGGCGAATACCTCGGCGAACACCCCGCCTTCCATGCCGCGTCGAACGCCTTCTTTTCGAGCCTCTCTCTGCATCGCGCCAGGAGCCGATCGGCCTCGCGCCGGTAGACCGGCGGCAGCGGCGCTCCGATCTCCCCCCTCGCCGACTCGGCCACGGCGAATAGGCGGACCGCCTCGGCGGGGAGGTCTTCAGCTGCCGTGAGGATCGCGCGGGCGTCGAGGGTCTCGCACACCCCCAGCCGATCGCCGACTTTGGTGAAGCCGACGGTCGCCTCGCCGAGCAAGTCGCTCGCCTTCGCCAGGTCGCCGCGCTGGATGGCGACGAGGCAGAGGTTGACGAGCGACCCGGCCACCCCCCACGGGTCGCCGAGTTCCCGGCGCATCTCGAGCGCCTCTTCGTGCATCTCCTGGGCCTGTTCGTGGTCGCCTCGCAAGCGGGCGATCGTGGCGAGACTGCCGAGCGAACTCGCGATCCCCCGCACGTCGGCGAGGCGCTGACGTTTCGCGAGCGCGGACTGATGCAACTCCTCCGCCAGGTCGAGATTCCCCTCGAAGAGGGCGACGACGCCGAGGTTGCTCCGACAGGAGGCCGCCCCGCGCTCGTCGCGGAGGGTGAGGTAGAGCGTTTGCGCCTTTTCGTGGTGGTGCCGGGCGGCGGCGAGGTCTCCCATCTCTCGCGCAACCATGCCGAGTTGGTTCAGCGTGGCCGTACAGCCCATATTGTTGGCGAGCTGGCAGTAGATCGCTTCGGCCTGGAGGAGTGCCGCCTTCGCTTCCTTATAACTCGCCAGGGCGTAGTCTAACCCGGCGAGGGCGAGTAGGCCGTCGGCCCGGAGGGTTGTGGGCGGGCCAGTTCCGGGGAGCAGATCGACCAACACTCCTCTGCCTCGAGACGCTCGCCCGCTCATCCACCAGTACCGGCCCAGGTTGACGGCGATTCGCAGGCCCAGTTCCGCCTGGGTGGTCCATCTCATCGCGCATCGCTCGAGCAACAGGAGGATCCCCGTCTGACGCTCTTCGATCCGGGCGAGCCACTCGGCCTGATCGGGGCCGGTGAGATGGGATGCCGCCTCGGCGGTCCACTCGGCCAGGGATTCGAGATCGGTCATGAGATTCCTCTCGCGAATTTCAGCCTCGTCGATGATGCTCTGGTAGGTGACGGCACTGTCGTCGCTGGGAGGGAGACGGAGCGCACGAGATCCTTCGTGGTACATCCTCGCGTTGGCGAGGTCTCCCGTCTCGCTCATGACCCTGCCGAGTTGGTCGTACATTGCACACGCCTGCGACTGAAAACGCTGCGCCTCCGTTGGTCGGCCCTCGGCGTATTCGATCCCGGCCAGCGTGAACAGTGCATCAGCCCAGTGGGTCGTGGGAGGCCCCTGCGTGGGGAGCAACTCGGTCAGCTTGGCCCGCCCGCGAGCGGCTCGCCCACTCATCCACCAAAAGCAGCCCAGGTTGGCCGCGAGGCGCAGCCCGATCTCTCTCTGAGGGCACCTCGGATGCGAACATCGCTCGAGGGTCAGGAGGATCACCGGATAGCGTCCCTCGAGGCGTGCGAGCCACTCCCCCGCATCAGGGCCGGACAGATGCGACACCGCTTCAGCGGTCCACTCGACCAGGGCTTCGAAATCGGTCATGGGCTGTTCCCCCGCGCTGCCCCGACTGTTTCCCTCATCTTAACGAGAGTTGAAGTCAGAGCGGAAGGGGGGATCGAGGATTCGTAGGGTGGGTCGAGCGGAGC
>JANXSH010001027.1 GCA_025356615.1 Planctomycetia bacterium
CTTCAACCAAGTGTTTGCCAAGCCGTTCAAGTGGACTTACACGGGCCGCCCTTTGACCGTGTAACCAGCCGGATGGAAGCATGGGATGTCTGGGCAGGTTGACTTTCCCTTGGGGAACACGTTTATGTCATGTGGTACTAGGCGTATATTCTCGAAGCGAGTTCCTGGATCGAGGTGCCATGCCCTTCGATGAGGCAATCCGAGAATAATCGACAAAATCAAAAACTTTTATTGGCAAATGGCGAACGCTCAGTATAGGATGCCCACCACAAGCAACTCCAATCATTTCCAGCAGGAGGATGTAGCATGTGGCGTGGTCTCTTCGACAGGAAAACGATTCCTGTCCCCAAACGCCGATTTTCGCGACTCCAACTCGAGGCACTCGAGGGGCGAATCGTACCGGCGAGTTTCGACTGGACCGGGGCCGGAGCGACAGCCCTGGTCAGTGATGCAAACAACTGGGCGCAAAGAGCTGCCCCGACATCAACCACGGACATGCTCTCGTTCAGCGGCTTGGCGGCACCAGTACCGCCTGCCGGTATGCCAGGTATGCCACCTCTGCCAGGAGGTGGGCAACCCAACCCAACGAAGTCAGTGATCTTCGACGCGGCAGCACCGGCAAAGTTCGGCAGCATCTTTTTCGCGGCCCAATATTCCGGTGGCGTGACGTTCGATCGAAGTGTCACCATCAACATGCTGGCTGTGGCAGGTCAGACGCTCACCGTCAATGGTGGCAAGACGTTGTCTGTCGGTGGTGCAGGTCTGTCCAACTCCACCCTCCAAGGGTCAGGGACGATCGAGGTTGGTGCGGCAGGTGGTCAGGTGGGAATGATGTCGCTATCGGGTAGCACGCATATTAGCGTTGCGACTTTTACTGTCGACGCGAACAGCCGGCTGATGATCGGTGGGGACTTGACGCTCACACCTACGCCACTGACCAACAACGGCACGCTGTATTGGGGGGCAGGTACTATCACCCCCGTTCTGGGGACGATCGTGAACAACGGCCTATTCCAGATCAGTGGCACCGACCTGACGATGGCTGCTGGGGGAATGGTCGTGGACAATGGTCAGATCGTCGTCGATCAAGCGGCGACATCCACCCTCACTCTCGCTTCGGACTTGACGCTTTCTGCGAATGCCGCTCGGCCTGCGGTGATTGTGCGGAGCGGGACTGCCACTCTGACGGGAAGCGTACTCGACGGGGCCACGATCGAAATCGACGGTGCTGCGGACCTGACCGTCGGCGGCCAGAGTTTCGTCACCGGTGGGTCGGCGAATTTCGTCGGGCACGGCACGCTGACCATAAGCGGCAATCTCACGGCGCTCGCGAACACAACATTGAATGTCGAACCTGCGGTAGTTCTGGCACTCGATGGCGAAATCCAAGGGTGGGGATCGTTCGACTTCACCACATCGTTTACTTCGACGCGCGGCATTTTACTGAACACCTCGGTGATCGCTAATAATGTCACGTTAAACGAGGCTCTCCGCAGTATCTCGCTGACCAATTCAAAGCTTACGATGAGTGGCTCTAGTACCTGGGTGAGTGGGACTATCGTGCTGACCAACTCCATCCTGGAGAACCAGGGCGTGTTCTACGACCGGACCAATGCGTCCCTTAGAACCTTCGGTGGTGGCTCGCAATTCCTCAACGATGCGAACGCGCACTATGTAAAAACAGCGGCGACTGGGGGCGGTGTCGCGAACTTCGCGGCCACGTTCCAGAACTCGGGTAACTTCGATTTGAACGGGTTCACCCGCACGTTCCTTCAGGGCTTCTACCAGTATGCCGGGACTGTGTCGCTCGGTGGGGGGACGCTTGGACTGACCGACAACCTCAATACTCCTGGCGACTACTGGTTGTTAGGAGGACGGCTCATCGCTGACGGCACCATTTGGGGCGGCAACCTGACCAATACGGGAGGGACAGTCGATGTGAATTCGGGGCTCAACCTGCTGGGTAACTACGAACAGTGGGCGGGTGCCACACTCGAGTTCAGCCCCTGGTTCCACCTCTGGAACACCGGTCCCGCTATGGTCGTCACGGGATCCGCACATATCCGCGGAACATTGGTGATCGATCCCTCGATCGGGTACACCCCGGCTAGCGGCACCAAAGCCGGCGTCCTCAGTACCGGTGGTTTCCTGGTGGGTCCGTTCGACACCATCCCGACCGGATGGTCGATCATCTACGACGGACACGATGCCTGGCTTGTGAAGAATTGAGCCGTCGGAGCCTTTCCCTTTTCGTCGGTGAAGAGGTAGGGAAGACTATCGGTACAATGCGACAGGCACAGGTATCGATATCCGTAGGACAGGCGTTTCGCCTGTCCTACGGATATCGATACCTGCCACTCACAGAAGGAGAGACCATGCCCACATCGATTCGCCCGCACTCGTGGCTATCGCTCCTGCTGGCTTGCGCGTTTTGTTCGTCGCTGGTCGTCGAGGTCCACAGTCAGGACGAGCCTGCTGTGAAACCGCTCTTCCCCGCTCCGCGCTTGTGGAAGGAGTACAACGGTGGGGTCGAGATTGCGAGCATTTCGCCGGACGGAAAGCAAGTCGCCGTGGTCGCGGGGTTGCGTGGCAAGACGAATGGGCCTTGGGTTTTCGTCTATGACAAGGGAACTGGCAAGGAGCGGTATCGCTTTCCTGCCCTTTACAGTTCATCAGGATTTCTCGGCACCGTGACCTTCACGCCGGACGGGAAACGGCTCGTCACAGTCGTGGCGAGATCCGAGACTCGCCGAACGGAAGAGCAGGACGCTCGCGTTACCGATGCCGCCACTGGGAAACTGGTTCGGTTGATCCCACTCCGGGCTGGCCAGTACATGTATGTCCATACGAGGTACGCCGTCTCCGACAAGGTACTCGTCATCGCCGGCACCAAGGAGGTGGCGACTGTCTACGATCTGGAGACCGGCAAGGAGTTGGGTAACCTGCCGGGAGACCAGCGGTTGGAAAGCATCTCGCTATCCCGCGACGGTCGCTGGCTACTCGCCACCGATGGAGGCTCTCGAATACACGCCTGGGATGTGGAAAAACGGACTTACTTCGGCAAGATCCACTCACACAAGTCTACGATCCGCTCCGTAGCCATTAGCCCCGACGGGGTGACCTGCGCCTTCGTCGCGAGGGCCGATCATCACATCTACGTCATCGACCGCGTCAGCCGCGAGGAGAAGGCGAAGTGCGATGTCGTGTTCCACGCAGCCAATGCCGGCCGACTGCGTTTCACGGCCGATGGCAAGACCCTCGTTGCCGGGGGTATCGGTCCCAACTACGGCTTGGCGTTCTGGGACTGGAAGACCAGCAAGGAGATACGCGGCGGCTATCCAAAGGGGGCACAGAAATTCGTCCACATGCGCAACCCGCGCGGCGAAGAGGGGCGAAAAGCCTGGCGCTGGGGCGACGTCCCGGACTTTAGCATGAGCGACGACGGCAAGACGATCGCTTTCGTCCCCACAAGCGATAAGGTAAACCTCTGGGAACTCATCTCCCCTGAACCGCCGCCGAAGAAGTGACGCTGGCCCTCGGCCCGTCCACCCGCTATCTCGATGCGGCGTCCTGTTTCGAGATAGCGGGTGCGTGCGCGCGTGCCGCGACTATCAGGGGACTACATCACGGCGTGCCTCACACCTCCTTCATTCTGTGAGAGGTTTCTCCGCTATCGGAGCGCCCTTGACCCCACGTCGCCCCTTGGGCTATCTCCCCCGTCGTGTGGCGCTGCCGCGCTGGCCCTTCCCCTACCTGTTTCGAGGGTTGTCCATGCGACGCTTCTCGTGTTGCATTCTCGCGCTCTTCGCCTTCGGGCCGGTCGCCCGCGCCGCGGAGATCCGCGCTTTCGAGGACGCGACCCTTCGCGCCGTCCACTTCGTCGATGACAACGTTGGCTGGGTGGTCGGCGATGACGGGGTGATCTGGAACACGCTGGACGCCGGCAAGCACTGGGACCGCCAGCCGACCGGCGTCAAGGCGTCGCTGCGCTCGGTCCAGTTCATCGACCACAACATCGGTTGGGTGGCGGGACGACAGGAGATGCCCGACGGCGGGTCGGCGGGTGTCGTGCTATACACCAACGACGGCGGCATCAAGTGGCGGCAGATCCTCGTCAACTCGATGCCGGGGATGCACCTCGTCCGCTTCGTCGATGGCAAGACGGGCTATCTGGCGGGCGAAGGCTCCGACCAGTTCCCTTCGGGCGTCTTCGTGACCCTCGACGGCGGTCGGCAGTGGGCACCCGTCGCCGGGCCGAGGGCGTCGGCCTGGGGCGGCGGCGATTTCGACGCCGAGGGCGGTGCGCTCGCAGGGGCGTGGAACCGACTGGCGACGGTGCGACGCGCCCAGGTCTACTCGGTCGCGATGGACACGCTCGGCGGGCGAAACCTGTGCGGCCTCCAGCTGCGCGGCGAGAACGCCTTCGCGGTGGGCCAGGGCGGCCTCGTGCTGGTGTCGAACAAGACGCGCGGGTCGAGCTGGGACTACGCCAAGCTCGGCCTGCCCGCCGAGGTCCGCGACCAGTGGGACTTCCACGCGGTCGGGGGCGTCGGTCGGGATGTCTGGGTCGTGGGTCGGCCCGGATCGGCGGCGCTGCACAGTATCGACGCGGGCAAGACGTGGGAGGTCGTCCGCACGGGACAGACGATGCCGCTGCACGGCGTCCACTTCCGCAACGCGAACGCTGGCTACGCCGTCGGCGCGCTGGGGACGATCATCGCCACCCGCGACGGCGGCAAGACCTGGCAGGTCCAACGACGCGGCGGGCAACGACTCGCCGTGCTGTGCATCCACGCCCGGCCGCAGGGTGCCCGGCTCGAGATGATCGCCCAGGTGGGGGCCGAGGACGGCTACCTCGCCGGTGGCCTGTGCGTCACCGGCCCCGACTCGTCGAGTGCCGCCCTGGGCCGGGTCGGCGAGGGGTGCCGATTTTCGTCGGCGTTCCGTCAGGTCGGAGGCACCTGCGCCGAGACGTTGTGGCAATTCGGAGTCCCGTCGCACCTCGACCGGGCCGACCGCGCCGTGATCCTCGGCGCGTGGGACCGGCTGCAAGGGGATTCTGCGAAGCAACTGCTCGCCCAGATCGTCCTGGCCATCCGCATGTATCGGCCCGATGTCATCATCACGGACCACCCGGACGCGGCGACCTCGAAGCAGGGGGTCGATTCCCTCGTCGCCGAGGCGGTCAAAGAGGCTTTCGCGCAGGCGGGGAAGGCCGACTGCGCGCCGACGCAGATCGCCACCTTCGGGCTGGAGCCGCACGCCGCGAAGAAGCTCTACGTCGCCTGGCACGAGGCGAAGGACGCCGAGGTGACGCTCGACCTGACGGGGGTCAGCCCCCGACTCGGGATGACGGCGCGCGAGTTCAGCGCCAGCCCGCGCGGCATCCTGGGGCAAGGCCCCGCGCCGGCGAGCCGGTGGTATCGACTGGTGTTGGCGAACCTGCCCGGCGCGGCGAAACATCGTGACCTGATGCAGGGGTTGGACCTCGTTTCGGGCGGCTACGCCCGGCGGGAACTCCCCGCCCTCGATCCGCTGTCCGCCGATGAGATCAAGCTAGAGCGAAAGCGGGCGAACCTCTGGACGCTCGCCGAGTCGCCGGCCACTGGCCTCGCTTCTCCCGAGCGCATGCTCGCGCTGGTCGGCCCCGCCCTGGAGGCGATGCCCGCCGCCGCCGGGTCGCGCGTCGCGCACAGCCTGGCCCGGCAGCACGTCCGGCGCGGCCAGTGGACGTTGGCCCGCGAGATGTACATGCTGCTGGTCCAGCGCTACCCGAACGACCCGCTCGCCATCGACGGCTACCGCTGGCTCCTGCTGCACCAGGCGTCGAGCGAGGCACGCCGTCGCAACGAGATGGGCCAATTCCTCATCGTCGGGCAGGCCAATCACGGCGTCCTGGGGCCGAAGGCGACCGTGGGCGACCCCCCGAGTCCGCTCCTGCCGAAGGATCCCAAGGCCACGAAGAAGCCCCTGGAGGTGCCGACGTTCGCGACCACGAAAAGTCCCCATCCCTCCTACCACGGAGTCGATTTCGACAAGCCGGAGGACGTGAGACGCTGGTTCGAGGGGGCGCTGGCGATGGAGAAGAAGCTCGCCGGGTTCGGCCCGCTCCATGTGCGAGACCCGGCGATCCAGTTCAGCGTCCAGGCGGCGAAGCGCCAACTCGGCGACTTCAAGGGCGCGCTCGAGTGGTACTCCGACTTCGCGACCAGCCAGCCCGAAGGCCCTTGGCGGACCGCGGCGCTCTCCGAACTGTGGCTCGCCAAGCGAGTCGGGCCGTCGCCCCGCCCCGTTCTGTCGCTCCGCCCCACCGAGAAGAGGCCGTTCCTCGACGGCAAGCTCGACGACGAGTGCTGGAAGGACATCAAGCCGGTCAAGCTCCTGGACGCCGTCGGATCGACGCTGAAGGACCACCCGACCGAGATGCGGATGACCCACGACCGCGACTTCATCTACCTCGCGGTGCGCTGCGGCCACCCTGCGGGCAAGACGACGCCCCCGGCGTCGAAGCGGGAGCGCGACCAGGACTTGCGGCAACACGACCGTATCAGCTTCATGCTGGACCTCGACCGCGACTATTCGACGTGCTTCCACTTCCAGATCGACGCGCGCGGCTGCGTCGCCGAGGACTGCTGGGGCGACAGCAAGTGGGATCCGCGTTGGTTCGTCGCGATCCACCGCGAAGAGTCGGCGTGGACGGCGGAGATCGCCATCCCGCTCGTGGCGCTGACCTCGAACCACTTCATCTCGGGCACGGCCTGGGCGACGAACGTCGTGCGCGTGCTTCCGGGCCGGGGCGTGCAGGCGTTCTCGCTGCCCGCCGATGCGCCGGAGCAGGCGATGCGTCCCGAGGGCATGGGGTTGCTGATCTTCACGCAACAGCAGGACCAGGCGACGACGCGGGAGAGGCCGGCGACGGCACGGTGAATGGGGATGGGAGACGCGGGAGGCTCATCTGGTGGGCTTCCCGCGTTTTCATGCGCGTCTGGATGGGGATGAGCTTCATCGAGGGAGGATGCTGTCGAGGTTCGAGTCGCACACGCAAAGACGCGGGTATGGTATCCCGGCCTCCATCGGTATAACATGGCTCGAGGGCGTGTTAGGCCGATCGGTTTCGGCATAAACACTCGTTCGGGGGCAGGCGGAGAGGTGGCGGATGGGTGCATGGGGCGTCGGCATTTTCGACGACGATGTGGCCTGCGACGCCCGCAAGGCCATGCTCGACCAGTTCCGCGCCGGCCTCTCAGTCAAGGCGGCGACTGACGCCGTCCTCGAAGACTTGGCCGACTTCTTGCAGGACGAGGAGGACGCCCCGGTTGTGGTTTTTGCACTAGCGTCCGTCCAGTGGGAAATCGGCCGCCTCGACAAGCGGATCAAGACACGGGCGCTCCAAATTATCGCCGGTGGGGTGGACTTCCGCTGGGCGGAAAGGGAGTTCCAGGTCCGGGAGCGGCGGCGGCTGGAGCTGGCGAATCTGGGTGCCAAGCTTAACACCCCGCCTCCGCTAGCACTGCATATGGACAAACTCCCAGACGCCTAACCAGGTGCCGACCCCGACCCGGCTCGCATGTTCGCTTCTGGTGTGCCTGCCAAACCACAACGGCAGAGTGGTTGCAACCGGCAACCGGACCCGATACAATCAACCAACATGAAGCCCACTGTTTACGTCGAGACGACCGTACCCAGCTACCTGACGGCGTGGCCGAGCCGCGATGTGGTGCGGGCCGGCGAGCAGCAGGTGACGCGCGACTGGTGGGCGCGACGTTCCGATTACGAGTTACGCGTCTCGTCGCTGGTGCTGCTCGAGTGCGGGGCTGGCGACCCGGACGCGGCGGCCCTGCGGTTGGCGGCGTTGGACGGCGTGCCGATTCTGGCCCAAACGCCCGAAGTGGAAACCCTGGCCGGAACCTTGCTGCGGGAAGTGCCACTGCCGGCCCGCGCCGCGACGGACGCCCTGCACATCGCAGTAGCGGCGGTGAACGGCGTCACCTACTTGGTGACGTGGAATTGCACGCACATCGCCAACGCGACCCTACGGCCACGGATCGAGGCGTTGTGTCGGCGCTCGGGGTACGAGCCGCCGGTGATCTGCACGCCGCAGGAACTTCTAGGTGGGGAGGGCGAGCTATGAGATGTGGGGACATTCTGGCGGAGTTGCGGGCGTGGCGCGACGAGTTCGCGCGGTCGCACGGGTACGACCTCGGGGCGATGGCGGCGACGTTACGAGAACTGGACGACGCGGCCGGTGAGCGGATCGTGCGAGGCGAGCCACACCTCCCCCGCCGTGTCGTCGCAGGGGACGATCGCGCTGAATCAGTCGCTGCTAACGAGCTAACTATCCGCTGACCGATCCTAACAGGCGGGCGACGAACGTCGTCCGGGTACTGCCGGGCCAGGGCGTGCAGGCGTTCTCGCTGCCCGGCGATGCGGCCCGAGGGCATGGGGTTGCTGATCTTCACGCAGCAGCAGGACCAGGCGGCGACGAGGGAGAGGCCGGCGGCGGCTCGGTGAGGGGAACAGGCGACGAAGCCGACGCGCCAGCGAGGGAATGGGCACGACCGAAGGACGTGTGCTTGTCCTCAGCCGGCGCGTCGGGTTTCGAAATGCCATTGCTCACGGTGAATTGTATAACTGGGTACTGCGACATGGCGTATCATCGGGTTAGGTCGGAACAGGCATGCGGCGGCCTGGAGAGGCACATGGGATTCCGCCAAAACAACAAGCGCAAGCGCCAGCAAGATCAGACCTATCGAGCCTGGCTGGTAGCCAACTCGGATCTGATGTCTCGGGCTTGCCTGCCAGCAACCGTGATGGCGAGCAGGGACGATTGGGCTTACTTCCTCCACTACAGATATCACGATCATGGGAACTGGCACACGCCGCCCTTTACATGGATCGACTTCACCTGGGACGAACTTTCTCCTGAGCAAGAGGAGGCGGTTCTAGCCCTTGAAGCGAGTTGGGAAGTGTACTCGAGCAGCCACCCGATTTTGGCGGAGATAATTCCGGCTCAGAAGTGGGTCTGACACTGTTTCTCCATCGAGTCGAACGCTGCACTTGTGTTCCTCCGAAGCTCCGAACTCGGCTCTTGTTGGCCCCAATCCTTATGGTACGATTACAATTCTCTCATCCATCTCCTGCGCGAGGAAGGTAGATGCCTCGAACGGTCGCCGAACTCTTGGACGCCGCCCTCGCTCTGCCAGAGGCCGAGCGGGCAGAGCTTGCGGAGTTGATCGAGGCGACGATCCTCTCGCCTCCGAGTTCCTTGCGTCCGGCCTGGGCCGAAGAACTTCGCCGTCGGGCCGCTGAGATCGATTCCGGGCAAGTGCGGCCGGTCCCGTGGGATGAGGTCCGCCGGCAGGTGTCCGATGCGTTGTAAGGCGCAAGTCCGGTTCTTAGGGAGTGGGGGAGCCAGCAATGGCTTCCCGCTCCCCGACCTCTCGGTGCTCGTCCCTACGAATCATTCGGAAAGTCTTGTATCCAGTCCGCCAATGGCGTATAGTCCGACATGCGGTTCATCGAAACGCCGATTTTCACGCGGGTTCTCTTGGAACTCCTCGACGATGAGGAGTATCGCACCCTACATATGGCCCTCCTCCGGCAGCCGGAACTCGGTCCGATCATCCCGCGTAGCGGTGGCCTCCGCAAGACCCGCTGGTCATTGGCGGGAAGGGGAAAGAGGGGTGGCCTCCGCGTCATCTACTTCTGGGATGAGGCGAGCGAAACCTTCTACCTGCTGTACCTTTACCCCAAGAACGAGCAGGACGATCTTACCGTCCACCAACTGCGCGTCCTGGCCCGCCTGGTTCGCGAGGAATTCGGATGAGGAAGCAAGATTTCGAGAATCTGGTCGAGAGTGTCCGGCAGGCCGGAGCCATCCGGCGCGGAGAAGCGGAACCGAGCCGCATCACCGAGATCGCTCCGATGGACGTGAAGGCCATCCGGCAGCGGTTGGGGAAGTCTCAGAGCGAGTTCGCGCGTATGATAGGTGTGAGTGTCTCCACCTTGCAGAATTGGGAGCAGGGACGCCGGCGTCCGGTAGGTCCAGCGCGGGCTTTGCTGAAAGTGGCGGCGGAGAACCCCGAAGCGGTATCGGCAGCACTGGCCACATGAGCAAAGAGTCGCAGCGAACCAGTCGCCGCGCCTGACCGGAGCCGCCTTCCGGTTTCTCGAGTTCCAACGTCCCTCCACGGCCCCGGCAGGTGAGTGGAGTCGTTCCCCTGATCGATCCACACTCCGATCGAGAATTGGCCCGCCTCGGAGAACTCTCCTATGTTACTCGTCGGCCGACATCGCACCCGAACTTGCTCCGGCGTCACGCGGCGCGAACTGCTCCAGGTCGGGGCCAGTTCGGTCCTCGGCCTAACGCTGCCGAACCTGCTCGCGCAGTCGTCGCAGGGAGGCAAGGCGAAGTCGGTCCTTCTCCTCTGGCTCTGGGGTGGCCCCAGTCAGCTCGACACCTGGGATCCCAAGCCGAACGCGCCCGTCGAGTTCCGCGGCCCTTTCGGGACGATACCCACGCGGACGCCGGGCGTGCGCTTCGGCGAGTTGTTCCCACAGATCGCCGCGATCAGTGACCGCCTCGCCGTCCTGCGATCCCTGAAGACGACCTCCAACGACCACGGCGTCGCCGGCACGATCGGCCTGACCGGCGCGGTCAACGGCGGCGTCGGCCTCAACGGCCAGCCGTTGCCCGGCTCGGCCCGGCCCGCGATGGGCGCGACCGTGGCGCGCGTGCTGCGAGGCGCGGGCAAACTGCCTCCTTTCCTCGTCGTCGGCGGGAAGCTGCACCAGGGCTTGAAGCCGATCATCGGCGAAGGGGGCGGCAGCCTCGGCGGGCACTACGACCCCTTCCGCCTCGTGTACGACCCCGAGACCGGCAAGACGCGCGTCCCGGCGCTGCAACTCCCCGCGAACCTCACGCCCGATCGCCTCGCCGATCGACGGAAGCTCCTCGGCGCGTTCGACCAGCTCCGCCGCACCGCCGATGGCCTGCGCGAGGCTCAAGTGATCGACGACTATCGGAGCCAGGCGTTCGCGATGCTCACGTCGCCGAACTCGCTCCGGGCCTTCGACCTCGCCTCGGAGCCGGCGCGCGTCAAGGAGCGCTACGGCCTGACCCGGTTCGGCCAATCGTGCCTCCTGGGCCGACGGCTGATCGAGCAGGGCGTGCCGTTCGTCCAGGTCAACTGGAGCGACCACGTCGAGGCCGAGGAGGACGCCGGCGACGGCGGCTGGGACCACCACTACCGCAACTTCCAGATCATGCAGGACCGCCACGCCCTCTGGCTCGACCAGGCGCTCTCGGCGCTGGTGCTGGACCTCGAGGGGCGCGGCCTGCTCTCGAAGACGCTCGTCCTCGCCGTCGGCGAGTTCGGCCGCATGCCCAAGATCAACGACAAGGCCGGCCGGGACCACTGGGAGCACTGCTACAGCGGCCTCGTCGCCGGAGGCGGCGTCCGGGGCGGGCAGGTCATCGGCGCGAGCGACGCCCGCGCCGAACACGTCCACGACCGACCGATCAGCCCCGCCGACCTCGTGACGAGCGTCCAGTACGCCGTCGGCGTCACCAGCGAGCAGAGCCAGGGGTTGGGGATCGCGGTGGACAAGGGGAAGGTGATCGGGGAGTTGTTTTGAGGGCGACCGGATCTCCGCCCCGGCGTTCGTACCGCCTTGAGCCATCCAGGGTGTCCGCAGGCTCTGACAAGAAACGATACAAGATGGCAAGGGACGGCAAGGTAGGAACAATCGTGATTGAATGCCTGTGAGAATGTCCTATATTCGAGGGTTGCAGCGAAGTCGCGGGCTGTAGCCGTATTGACCCGCGCGGGCCAGATAGGGATAACCGCCTCGAATAGGCGTGGCCCCAAACAGAGGGTGTTGATATGTCAACCGAGCAAGCCCCTATTGTCGGACCGATTCAGTTGAGCTTCAGGTCGATACAGCAGGTGGTCGTCGAGCAGGCCGATGAAGACCGCTTCATGATGACGGCCAAGGAAGCGGCGCGAGCCTGCGCTCTCGCCCAAAACGAAAAAGAACTGCGAGAGCAGTTCGTGCAGGTGATCTTGTTCTTGCGCGAGTGGTGCCGACACAATTCCGAAGTGGAGCGCTGCTACGGGTATCCAGGGGATGGCCACTTCAACATTCTCGTCTGCACGACCGGGGCGGAATATCGCCACGATATCGAAGACCAAGTTACACAACTGGACGTGAACCTCTTCAGGCAATTCCCCTGGCTTCGCGCGGAGGTGTTACATGTTCCCTCCTCGGTGGCCGACAAGAATGTGACGCTAGAGAAAGCGATCGTCATCTATGGCAAGGGCCTCTGAGCATGTGTGGCAGGCCGGGCGCAACCAAGTCTTCCTGGACGGCATCGATCCCGATGAGTACCCGGATTGGTGCGTCACGGTGGCATTCTATAAAGCCGTTCATCTGGTGGAAGCGTTGTTGGTTCGCCACCGATATGAAACCGGCAACCACCTCAACCGAAACAACTTGCTCCGCGATCAGTTCGAAAGCGTCTGGCGTGACTACTCCCCGCTGTATCGACTTTCGCGAGTGGCTCGCTATTGGTGTCTCCCGATGCGAACGGGGGATGTAGAACACGCGCGGGCCAGGTTGTCCAGCCTCGAGCGTACCTTGGAAGCCTTGAGCTAAAGGGGATCTCGCCCCGCCCCCGTCATCATGGCCAAACCCTCCGACAAGGACTGACGCCGCGCGCATCACGCCGCATGTTCACCCTGCCCTGTCGCCCGAAGCAGACGATCGAGTCGGTCGAGGGTTCGGCGGGTCGCGCCTTGCTGCGAGAGGACGAATGCTCGCGCCAGCTCGCCGACGGCCGCGCGCTCCTCGGGGTCCGCGAGGAGTCGTAGCACGACCTCGGACAACTCGGCGACGTTCCTGACCTGACACGCCCCGCCGGATGCGAGCAGGCGGCTCGACGAGTCGGCGAAGTTCCAGACGTGTGGCCCGAACACTACTGCGACCGCGTAGGCGGCAGGCTCGATCATGTTCTGCCCCCCGCGCTTGCCGTCGAGGCTACCGCCGACGAACGCGACGGAGGCCAGCGCGTACAGCGCGTTCAACTCGCCGATCGTATCGACGAGGACGACGGGCGGAGTGTCGCCGTCGCGTACCCCCACGGGGGCCGACACGGCCGACCGCCGGACGAACGGGATCGCCCGCTTCTCGAGCAACCTCGCCACCTCGTCGAAGCGGTCCGGCTGGCGTGGGACGAGGATCAGCCGGAGGCGGGGGTGGACCGCGATCGCCCGGCGATAGACATCGAGGACCGCTTGCTCCTCGGGGTCGCAGGTGCTACCGGCGATCCAGACGAGGTCGGCCCGAGAGAGGGACAGCAGCGCGGCGAGATCCCGACTCTTACGATTCTCCCGCTCCGTCATCGCCCCGTCGTACTTGAGGTTGCCCGTGACGACGACCTGGCCCGGCACCGCGCCGAGCGTCAGCATGGCGGCCGCGTACTCCTCCGTCTGGACCGCGACGAGATCGAGGCCGGCGAACATCCGCCGGACCAACGGCGATAGCCGTCGATAGCGCGCCAGGCTGCGCGGACTCATCCGCCCGTTGACCAGCGCGACCGGGATGTGTCGGCGGCGCACCTCGCCCAGGAAGTTCGGCCACAGCTCGCTCTCGGTCAAGACGATGAGCGAGGGCCGAACCCGATCCAAGGTACGCCGACACGCCCAGGAGAAGTCGAACGGGAAAGGGAAGACGACGAGATCGGGGAACAATTTGCGCGCCTCCTCCAGCCCCGTATCTGTCGTCGCGCTGACGACGCACGATCTTTCAGGATGACGCAACCGGAAGGCGGGAATGAGCTGCCGCAAGACGTGGACTTCGCCGAGCGAGACGGCATGGAACCAGACCGCCCCGACCGGGACGTCCATCGCCAGGCCGCGCAACTTGTGACGCAACCCCTGACGATATCGCCCCGTGCGCCAGGCGCGATACACCAGCCAGGGCGACAGCAGGAGCAAGACGAAGAGGTAGAGCGCGTCCAGCAGCCAAGACATACGGAATCCTTTCCTCGGGTGATGCGGTGATGCGGTGACAAGGTGATGCGGTGACAAGGTGACAAGGTGACAAGGTGACAAGGTGATGCGGTGACAAGGTGACAAGGTGACAAGCTTCGCTCGGGTGACAAGGTGAT
>JANXSH010000639.1 GCA_025356615.1 Planctomycetia bacterium
CCCCTGTCAAGGGGCTGTCTTCTGTCGTTCGGAATCCAGCCCCTTGACAGGGGCCGCTCGCCAACTGCGTAACACCTAGTTCTATTACTTCGAGCCGCGCGAACGAATGCGGGCCGCTACGCCCGGCAAGGGAATCCTTCAGGGCACTGCACCAGACCATCCCATGAATACCGGGGGCAAGGGGTCCATCCTTCCGGTCACGCTCCCGGCCCTCGTCCCGGCGTCCACGGTGCTTTCGCGGCATCGAGGACGCCGTTGATCGCCTTCATCTCCTTGTCGAGCAACCCCTTCAGTTTCTTCGTCTCGATCGCGAGGCCCGATTCGGCGTCGTCGTGGAGGCGTTGGTGCGTGGCCGACGGCGGGAACAGGGTAAAGCGGCGCTCCGAGCGAACGGCCCCGACACGATCCGCGACCGAGTCGGGAGTGTTCTCGTTGCGCTTGCGGAGGGAACCATCGCCGCGCAGGGCGCGGACGATGTCGCGCAACTTCGCCTCGGTGGAGACGACGAGATCGCGGTCGGCGGGCTTCGCGGCGGGTGCCTGGTCGAGGGCGTTGCGGGCGGCGGTGAGGCGTTTCTGGAGGTCGTCGGCCGTTCGTTGGGCGGCGTCGAGCGATCGGCGGAGGGCGTCCAACTTCCGGTCGAAGGCGTGGCGTTCCTTGTGGCCCGCGAGCGTCGGCGTCGCGTCGAGGGGGGCGACGGTGAATGCCTGCTCGCCCTCGACGGGGCGGAGTTTCCCGCCCTGACGTATCGACAGGCGCACGCGATAGGTGCCCGGCACGACGACCGGCCCCGAATCGGACTGGCGATACAGCGCCTCCTCGTCATTCGGCGGGGGACTCGCCAGGACCGGGGCGGCCTCGCGCAGATTCCAGGCGAGGCGATGAACGCCGCGCTTCACCGGGCCGGTCATGCGGCGGATCACGTCGTCCCCGGCGAGGATCTCGAGGACGACGGCGGGCGGTTCCTCGCTGTCCTCTGCACGCAACTCTTCCGGGGTGGGGATCGTCGGCCTGTCGCCCGCCTTCTTGTCGGCCTCCTGGCGCTTCTGTTTGCGTGTCTGGATCGTCTCGGGGAGATAGTAGCCGAGCGATGCCCCGAAGGCGGGGTTGTCCGCGGCAAAGAACGCCTCGCCGAGGAACGCCTTGCCCGCGAGGGCGTACTGGCGCGTGGGGATGTAGAGATGCGCCTCGCGCACTCCGAGGAGCGCCGGCGCGGCGGCCTTGGTGATCGCCGCGAGTTGGCGGAGCGGGGTGTAATCGTCGAGGACGTAGATGCCGCGCCCGAAGGTGCCGACGACGAGGTCGCCGCACTTCTCATGGATCGCAAGATCACGCACGGCGATCGTCGGTAGGCCCGCCTTCAGGCGCGACCACGTCTTGCCCTGATCGAGGGTGAAGTACAAGCCGAACTCGGTGCCCACGAATAAGAGATTCGACCGGACGGGGTCTTCGACGACGCACCAGACCGAGCCGTTCTTCGGCAAGTCGCCCGCGATCGAGGCCCACGTCTTGCCCCGGTCGGCACTCCGAAGGAGGTACGGCACGAAGTCGCCGTTCTTGTGGTTGTTGAAGCAGGCGTAGACGGCATCGGCCTCGTGGCGCGAGGCGACGATCCGGCTGACGTAGGTCTGCGCCGGCACGCCGGGGAAGCGGTCGATCTTGCGCCAGGTCTTGGCGTCCTCCGTGACCTGGATGAGGCCGTCATCCGTCCCGGCGTAGAGTAGATCGGCGTCTTTCGGCGACTCGCAGAGCGCGACGAGGTTGCCGAACAGCGAGGTCGAGCCGTGCCGGTAGATCGCATCGACGCCCCACCGTCGGCCCATGACGGGGAGCTTGTCGCGGTCGAGCTGGCGCGTCAGATCCGGCGAGATCGCCTTCCACGACTCGCCGCGATCGTCCGTGCGGAAGACGCGGTTCGCGGCGAAGTAGAGGCGCGTCGGCGCGTGCGAACTGAGGACGAGGGGCGAGTCCCAGTTCCAGCGCAACGGCTTCTCACTCGGCGGCAGATAGGGGCGGATGCCAACACTCTGGCCGGTGCGCCGGTCGTAGCGGACGAGGTCGCCGTACTGCGCCTCGCCGTAGACGGTGTTCGGGTCGCGCGGATCGACCTTGCACTGGAAGCCGTCGCCGAAGTGGACGGTGAACCAGTCGGCGTTGGTGATGCCGTGGCTGCTGCGCGTCCGCGCCGGCCCGCCGAGGGTGCAGTTGTCTTGCGTGCCGCCGTAGACGTTGTAGAACGGGTAGGCGTTGTCGATGGTGATGTCGTAGAACTGCGTGACGGGCAGGTTGCGGATGTGCCGCCAGGTGGCAGCGCGGTCGAGGCTGACGTAGACGCCGCCGTCGCAGCCGAGGACGTAGTGCTTCGGGTCGGCGGGGTCGATCCAAAGGGCGTGGCAATCGACGTGGACGCCCTTCATCGGCAGCGGCTTCAGGGTCTTCCCGCCGTCGTCGGAGAGTTGGACGAGCGTGTTCATCACATAGACGCGCTCGGCATCGACCGGATCGACGAAGAGGTTGCCGTAGTACATCGCGACCTGGTCGAAGGGGTTGCGGCGCTCCCAGGTCCGGCCTTTGTCCAGCGAGCGGAAGACGCCGCCCTTGCCGTCGGCGGCCTCGACGGTGGCGTACACCGTGTCGGGCCGAGTCGGCGCGACGGCGAGGCCGATGCGACCGAGTTCGACGGTCGGGAGGCCCGAAGTCACCTTCACCCAGGTCTTACCCGCGTCGGTCGAGCGGTGCAGCGCCGAGCCGGGGCCGCCGTTGATGAGCGTCCAGACGTGGCGTCGACGCTGGTGGCTCGCGGCGAGGAGGATGTCGGGGTTGCGCGGGTCGCAGACGATGTCGGTGACGCCGGTGTCGTCGTTGACGTGCAGGAGGCGCGTCCAGGTGTCGCCCCCGTCGGACGAGCGATACAGGCCGCGATCGCCCCCGGTGTTCCAGAGCGGCCCCTGAGCGGCGACGTAGACGACCCGGCTGTCGCGCGGGTCGAGGAGGATCTTGCCGACGTGCTGGCACCCGGCGAGGCCGACGTTCTTCCAAGTCTTGCCGCCGTCGCGCGAGCGGTAGACCCCGTCGCCGTAGCCGACGCTGCGCTGGCTATTGTTCTCGCCGGTGCCGACCCAGACGGTCTGCGGATCTTTCGGATCGATGACGACGCAGCCGACGGAGTACGACCCCTGCTCGTCGAAGACGGGCGTCCAGGAGTCGCCGCCGTTGACAGTCTTCCACACCCCGCCGGAGGCGACGGCGGCGTAGAAGTGGCTCTTGTCGCGCGGGTGGAATGCGAAGCCCACGACTCGCCCGGAGAACAGCGCCGGGCCGATGTTGCGGAACTTGAACCCGTCGAGCGCATCGGCGGGAATGCCGGACGCTGGCGGCACCTTCGCAGGAGTTGGCGGAGACTCAACGAGGGGGCGCGCGGCGATGGGGGCGAGGAAGACCAGGGGCAGGGCGACGAGGAGGCGGCGGAACATGGGGGGATCTCGTGGGTGGAGGGTTAAGTCCTCGAAAGGCTGACCCCACCCCCCAACCCCCTCCCCTAAAGGGGAGGGGGAGCAAGA
>JANXSH010000654.1 GCA_025356615.1 Planctomycetia bacterium
GTTGCTGACGAAGGTGCGTACTACGGAGAGACCATCGATCTAGGTCGAACTCCGGCAAGCCTCCGTGCATTGTTCGAGGAGTTCGAGGAGATTGTCAATGGACAGATGTTCGCCTTTTTGGACGACATCCAAGAGAGAATCGGTTCTCTCTCCATCAAGGCAGTCTTCGATATGGGCCATGCAGGGTACATGACAGACTTGCAAGTTTTTCCCAGCACGGGCGATGTGTCCTTCAAACTTGCAGAAGTCTTGACTCGAAGCGCAAGTCTGACCTAACCGAAGGCGGCACCTGTCTCGGCCCGTATATTCGTTTTTCAGGTGGCGGATAAGGCGCAAGTTATTTTGCCGACAAGGAGGTTGCGGTGCCGCAAAACGAATTATCGACCTTCGCGTTGAACATCGGAGCCGCCCTTCTCATGGGCCTCGCGATCGGCCTCGAACGCCAGTGGCGACAGCACCCCGCCGGTCTGCGGACCAATACGCTCGTCGCGCTGGGGGCTGCCCTGTTCGTGTCGCTGTCCCTCCTGATGGACGAGAAGGCCAGCCCGACGCGGATGGCGTCCTACGTCGTCAGCGGCCTCGGCTTCCTCGGGGGCGGGGTCATTCTGCGCGACGGCCTCAACGTCAAGGGGTTGAACACCGCCGCGACTCTGTGGTGCAGCGGCGCGGTCGGCGCGCTGTCGGGCAGCGGGTTTCCGCTCCACGCCCTGATCGGGACGGCGGCGATCCTTGGCATCCACCTCACCTTGCGGCCGGTCGTCATGTGGATCGACAACCGGACGAAAATGTCCGCCGAGGTCGAGACGTGTTATCGCCTACGAGTGGAGTGCGAGAGGGGCCACCAGGCCCACCTCCGGCACATCCTGGTGAAGCGCCTGGGTGGACACAAGGACTTGAGACTGCACGGCCTCTCGACGAAGGAAGCAGACGGGGCGATCGCCGTCCTGGCGGATATCTTCGTCTCGACGCGGAACGACAAGGCGATGGAGGAAATCGTCGCGGTCGTAAGCCTCGAGGCGCACGTCAAGGCGGTGAGCTGGCAAGCGACGGTCGCAACGTGACAGGGCGCGATCAATAGTCGTCGATCGCCTTCTTCGTCGGCTTCGCTGGCTCGACCACCTCGACGACGGGGACGAAGAGCGATTCGAGGTCAGCGAGCGCCTCGCCGGGGTAGGTCATCTCGAGGAGTTCCTTCTTCTCGACCTCCTTCTTCGCGTTGACGGTCACCGCATCGAGCTTGACGGTGATGGGGCAGTCCCCGCCGCCGACGGGGCACTCGCCGACCGACAGGACGAGGTCGCCGCCCGTCGGCGATGGCTCGAGTTTCAGGAGGCCGGGGAGGTCGCCGCTCTCGAGACACTCCTTCGCCCGATCGCCCTTCTGCCGGAGGGTGCCCAATTCGCGATAGACCTTCCACCTCTCGCAGGCGCAGCAGTACGGCTCCTGCGTCCCGCCGATGAGGGCGTAGAAGGTCATTCCCGTGACGAGGAGCATCTCCACGCCCCAGTAGATCCACGAGCCGACGTACCCGAGGTTTAGGCCGTCCTTGCCGATGCCCACGCCCTGGGTCGCCATCAGGTCCATGTAACGCGGAAAGGTGCTGGGCCGCGTTTCGGGCGGGAGCGCCGCGAATTTCTGTTTGGCCTCGGGAGTGTCGAAGTACCGGACCGAGTCGAAGTAGTGCATCGAGGTGATCGACACGACGCCCGCGAACAGCCCGGCGATGCCAGCGATGAAGCCGTTGCGGAGGTGCGTCCACTGGCCGATCTTAGCACCGACGATGACGAGCGAGACGGCGATTACCAGGGGGAACAGGAAGATCAGGTAGAACCACTGGCCGATGAAGCTCGCGAGCCAGCCGAGGCCGGTGGCGGCGACGAACAGCGAGCCGAACAGCAACGGCAGCCCCATGAGGCGGAACCCGCCATCGGAACAATGCTTCTCGGGTTGATACGTATTCATCGCGGACCCTTTCTCGTCAGGTTTTCAGCCGTCCAGTTCCTTAGTGTCGAGTCGTCCCTCTGCATGGAGCTGGCGGAACCGCGTCAACGTCTTGCGGATGCCCTCGACGAGATCCGTCTTCGGCATCGGGCCGAGGTCGCGTTGGAGCGCCTGATCGTCGAGGTCGTAAGCGATGGCGATTTGCTTCGTCCCGTAGGTGATGAGTTTCTGCGCCGAGGGGTCCGCCTCGCACATGGCGCGGTGGAGGGCGGGCATGTCGATGACCGCGCCGCGAATGTTGTACGCCTTCGCTCCCTGGTACGGCGCGACGAGGCACCGGACGAAGACCCCGGCGACATCCTCGACGTACTGCATGTCCTGCCACCCGCCGTAGGTGATGTGGTAGGGCCGACCGATCGCTATCGATTTGATCGCCTTGGTCGGCTCGCTGGTCATGCCGAAGTCTCGACCCACGCCGTAGACGGTGCAGGGACGTAATCCGACGGACGAGATCGCGTGGTCCTGGAAGTAGACGCGGGCGTTGCCCTCGTTGCAGGTCTTGAAGTGGCCGTACTGCGTCTCCGGGAGGAGTCGGACATCGTCGGCGACCGGACCGGGCGGATACGCCTCCTGGGGACCGAAGACGGCGGCCGAGCTGGCGTAGACGAGGCGCTGGACCTGCGGGCCGAACGATTTCACCGCCTCGAAGACGGCGAGGGTGCCGAGGACGTTAACCTTCGCCCCGAGGATGGGGTTCGCGCGACAGGTCGGCACCTGTAGCCCGGCGAAGTGGATGATGTGGGTGATGGAATACGTCTGGATGGCGCGTTTCAGGCCGTCGAGGTCCGTCACGTCCCCCTGGAGGAAGGCGACCTGACGCATCTGCTCCTCGGAGAGGAGGAGGCGGAGCCGGTGCGGGTCTTCTTTTAGGTCGTAGATCCAGACGTGGTCGCCGCGCTGGAGAAGTTGCTGGACGGCCCAACTGCCGATGCAGCCGTACCCGCCGGTGAGAAGGACGTTCATCGACACTTCCTCGGGATGCAATTAATCAGGCTCGAGGAGTATGTTACGAAGAAGGGGGGGCGGGGGGCAGAGGCGATCGGCGCGGCAGGGTCCAACAAGAGTCGTGCCTCGTCATGCCGATGTGCGGGTAATACTCGCGTGCCGCCGGGGCCGCGAGGAGGATGAGCATGGTGTCGAGGCCAGCCGCCTCATGGGTGAGGCGAATCAGTTCGCGCCCGATGCCCTGGCGCTGGAACGCCACGTCGACGGCGAGGTCCGAGAGGTAGGTGCAGAACGCGAAGTCGCTCAGCGCCCGCGACACGCCGACGAGTCGATCCTCCGCGCGAGCCGTCAGGATGAGGTCGGCATGGCGGAGCATGGAGCGAATGGCGTCGGGGGCGTGGACCGGGCGACGTTCCGCGAGCGTGGAGCGGACCAAGAGGTCGATGAACTCTTCGGGGGTGAGATGAGGTTCAGGGTGATAGGTGATGGTCATCGGTGGCTCGTTGCTGACAAAGAGCAGGAAGACGGTCGGAGTGAAATCAAGGCGTGGTCTGGAGCGCGGGCAAACTCGCCTTGAACTCATCCAGCGTTGCGCATGATACCGCGAGCGAATGGAGAGAGTCGAGATAGGTAACATCGTCGATCGTGTTGACGACCACTGCCACATCAGAGACCGCTGTTTCGCCGAATCGAAGGCGAAGAATATTGAGGATGTACGCTCTCGCTTTCTCCAACTCTCCTTCTTCCTTTGCCTCACGATGTAATCGTGATTCTTTCATCTTGGACCTCCCCTCGTCAGCGAGACGTAGGTTGCAAGGGTGGAATCCCTGCTCGAAATTCGTCGGGGTTCGAGCAGGTTCCCGCGAGTATTACGAGTCTGTTGAGGAGAGCGGCATCATCAACAGTAGACACGACTGGCTCTACCTGGCTGGCCGCTGTCTCGCCGAAACGAGCGCGAAGGAAAGTGACGATATTCGTTCGAGTAGCCGCGACTTCCCCTTCTTCCTTTGCCTCACGATGTAATCGCGATTCTTTCATTTTGGACCTCCCAATGATTCCATTGACATCGAGACGAGGATACGCCAGCCCGCCGAAGATACTCAGTAGTGCCAGAGCGTCGGCCCGTTCGATGTCGCCATCGACCGTCCGCTCGATCACCTCGCTGGCGTGTTGGACCGCCCGACGCGGCTGCTCACCATGTTGGCACAAGGGGTACAGCGCCATCAAGCCCGGTTCGGCCTCCCACCACGATTCCGGCTTTTGCGTCCACAGGCAGACCTCGCGGAACCAGAGTTGCTGCGTCGGCCCTCCGGCGGCCTCGAGGCGGATCTGGCCCTGCGGAGGTTTGTACCCGCGCGGCAGGAGGATGACGGCGATGCTCACCGTCGGCAACTGTTCGCGTTCGGAGAGGAGGCCGGACTTGCCGAGCATCGACCAGCAAGCGTTCTTGTGCCAGTGCGTGAAGAACTCGAAGTAGACGACGAACTTCTCGCGGCCTTGTTGCCCCCGAAAGACGCGGTCGGCGAGACGCTCGGTCGTCGCCTGGAGCGTACTTTCCAGCGGCCGCCAGCGCGTGCAGGTGACACCAGCGACATGGGCGAGCTGCCGGCCAGTGGTTGCCGCGATCATCTTGACGCCGTGGTCGAACTCGGCCATCGTAAGCTCTCTCGAGGGTGGTGATCCTTCGCTTTTGTAGCGTCTTCTGACTTGCGAGCCAGGTACGTTCCGCTCTCGTATCATGCTCCCTGAGCGCCCCAGGAGTTTTCCCCATGCCGACCATGCTCGAAACCGCCCTCGCCAGGCTTCGAGGCGAACAGCCCGACCCACCCGCCGGGCGGCTCATCGGGTTCGCTCTCTGCGAGATCGAGCCGGGCCGGGCGCTGTTCACCATGAACGTCGATGAGCGCCACCACAACCCGATGGGCACCTTGCACGGGGGTATCTATTGCGACATCGCCGACGCGGCGATGGGCATGGCCTACGGCGCGACCCTCGCCGAGGGGGAGAGTTTCACGACGATCGAGCTGAAGATCAACTTCCTCCGAGCCGTCCGCAAGGGCACGATCACTGCCGAGGGGAAGGTCATCAAGGCGGGATCGACGCTGGGCTTCATCGAGTGCGAGGTGAAGGACCACGAAGGCACACTTGTCGCCAAGGCGACCAGCACCTGCATCAAACTGAAGGCGAAGTGACACATGGAACGCCGCACGCTTCGCTTGCAATCTCTGCCCGTAGCAGTCACCGAGGCGGAACGGTTGATCGCCGCAGGATACGACCGGGTCGGTGCCTGGAGCCTGGCCCAAGTCTGCGAACACATGGCGCTCGTCATCACGATGTCGATCGACGGCTTCCCGTCGAAGTTCCCCTGGCCGATGCGTGTCGTCGCACGCTGGCTCTATCTGAAGCCGATCCTCGCGCACCACGTCTTCCGCAAGCGATTGCCCGCGCCGAAGTATGTCCTTCCAGCGGACACGACCGATGATGCCGTAGGCGTCGAGCGGTTGCGCGCCGCGATCCGGCGATTCGGGACGCATCCGGGGCCGTTCGCGCCGTCGCCGGTCTTCGGCGACCTGACGCCCGAGCAGTGGCGCGAGATCCACCTCTGGCACTGCGAGCATCACTTCAGCTTCTTGTTGCCGAAGGGATGACCCCTGCTCAGGCATGATCGAGGGCGGTATAATGGGCGAGGAAGAACCATCCCTCCCCGAGACCCTCCCATGCGTCGATTCATGACGTGCCTGCTCTTGATCGCCGTCGTCACGTCCGCCCAGAGTGCCGAACCCGAATCGAAGTCCCTGTTCGACGGCAAAACCTTCGCCGGATGGGAGGGCGACACGAAGAAGACCTGGCGCATCGAGGACGGTGCCCTCGTGGGCGGTTCGCTCGAGACGACGGTCCCGCGCAACGAGTTCCTTTGCACGACGAAGGCGTTCGGCGATTTCGAGTTGAAGGTCAAGTTCAAGCTCCTCGGCGATCGCAAGCACGCCAACGCCGGAGTCCAATTTCGGACGAAGCGGATCCCCAAGCACCACGAAGTGAGCGGCTACCAGGCCGACGTGGGCCAGAACTACTGGGGAGCGCTCTACGACGAGTCGCGCCGTAATAAAGTGCTGGCCGGGCCGGACGCCAAGCTCCTCGAGAAGCTCGTCAAGCACGACGACTGGAACGAGTATGTGATCCGGGCCGAGGGGCCGAGGATCCAACTCTTCCTCAACGGCACGAAGACGGTCGATTATGCCGAGAAGGACGACAAGATCGAGCGATCGGGCATCATCGGCCTCCAGATCCACGGCGGGGCGAAGGCGAAGGTGATGTACAAAGACATCAGCATCAGAGAGTTGAAGAAGGCGAACTGACGCATCGACCCGGAGCCGGGGAGGAAGTCGCCGATGGCGAAACACGTCTACGCCCGCCTGGCCGGCCACGGCTGGATCCTGTTGCCGCACGCGCCATTCGAGTTCGAGCGCGTGCCGACCAACCCCCGTGCCGTGGACGTGTCCCATGAGAGCGCCGACGGCACGCGGAACGCCCGCATCGACTGCGCGACCGACCCGCCGTCCATCGACCTCGGTCCCGCGACCTCGACCCTGTCCGAGGTGGCGGATGTCTTGCCGGGGCCTGAACTCGACGCCTGGTACATCGAAACGAGCGTCTACGTGTGCCCCTGGCCCGAGGGGTTCTCGTTCGTCTCGTCCGGCGCGCCGGACGCGGCGTTCTACCTGACGGGGGAGGACCGGAGCCTCCTCTTCGTCCAGGGGCCGATCCCCATCGGCCGGATCCCCGCGCCGGAAACGATGGTCGGACCCGGCCAGTTGCTGCTTCGCAAGGGGCAGACGACGAGCGGCCCGTGGGTCGAGGTCGGCTACACTTACGAGGGCCAGCCGTGGCGACAGTGGCACCGCGTCGTGGCTCGGGGCGACTCCGCCCTCGTCGTCACCGCCCAGGGCCCGGTGTATCAGGCGGATCTCGTCGAAGCCGCCGCGATCGAAGTCGCGGAAGGGCTGATGCCCTATGAAGAGGACGAGTGAAGTCGTCCCCGCGCCTATCTCACGACTCATCGCCCGTGGGGCGCTGGAGGGAACTGACTACTGCCGGGCATCAACTCCAGGTTCTCGGGGATGACGTATGAGTCGAGTTCGTGAGTGCGGGCTCGCTCGGTGCGGTCCTTGTGGGGTGGCTTGGGAGCAACTCGACCGGCAGGATCCGGCAGGGCGACCGGCTCGTCACACTCCTCGAGCATGTCATCATCGTCGTCGAAAGGCGGACGAGGGGGAGCCGGGATGCGAGCGGGCCGACCTACGGCTTCTTCCCAGCTGACGCGGTAGCGCGTGCTGCCGACGGTCAACTCGTCGCCGGTGTGGAGTTTGCCTTCGATGACGCGCACGCCGTTGATGCGGATTCCGTTGGTGCTGTCGAGGTCGCGGACGACGAGGTAGTCATCGACTTGAGCGATACAGCAGTGGCGGCGCGAAATCTTCCGCGAGTCGATCTGGATGTCGCACTCGGGATGTCGCCCGAGCAGGAGGATCGGCTTGTCGATGAGGATGTTCGGGCCGTCGTTCAGCGCCACGAGCTGAGCAGGCATGTGAGACTACCCATGAGGTACGTCCGCCTTGGCATACGATATCGTACCATTATATCGAAACTGGATTCATGTTCACAACAGTCCAGATCGCGGATTTCTGAAACTCGTCCTCGGTTCCCGTCCGGCGTGCCGCAGAACAGGCATTTCGAGGAAAGGTCACGGCTGACCCGAAACGACTTTCTCCGCCCAGTCCGCATCATCCGCGCTCAACGCCGGGTAGGGCGCTCCCTCGTAGATGTAGTTGACGTAACGCGCAGCGTCGTAGACCCGGTGTAGGAGCGCTTGCAAATCGATGCGGACATCGGGATCAGGCTCGCGCAGCGGGATCGGGATGGTCGGCAGCGAGTCGCGGAGCTGGATCCGCCAGATGTCCGCCTCGCGGCGGTTCTCCGTGCGGCTGACCAAGACGTAATAGGCACACTCCGGCAGCGCCTTCCCGAAGGGCATACGCGGCCCGCCGCGCAACAAGTCGATTTCCACGAGGTGCGTCCGACTGGCGAGGATTTCGCCCCTCTTGTTCAGATACTGTTCGCGGTCGGAACCGCTGTATTTGTTCGCGGGACTCAGCAACTCGATCACGGTCACGACCCGCCGGTCGCGCCGGTCGCGAATTTCGAGGTAGGAGAGCCGTTCGACATCGACAGCCGGGAGCGTGATCTGCTCCGGGGCATCGATGGCAGCCGGTGCGACCGTCTGGGTTTCGGTGAGCGGCTGGCCGGTGGCGACGAAAACATCGGCCCGGCCCAAGAAGGCGTGGCCGTCGTCGGGCGGTTCGTGGATGTAGACGTGTTCGTCGATCTTCACGATGTAGTGCGTACCGACCTGGCCGGCGCTGGTCTCGGCCAGATGTGGCAGAAAGCGCTCATGGAAATCGTGCCAGGCATCTTCCTGCTCGAGGTAGGGGTTCATCCCTGGGAAATGGTGACGGCATCGCTCCTCCTTTATCCCACGAGACGGTGTCCGCCCCAGAAGCAATTCTAAACGCTCACGGCAACCCCGCCACCTGTCGCGCCCATGCGTTATCGACCGCGTTCAACGCCGGATAGGGCGATTCCTCGTAAATGTAGTTGACGTAGCGCGCCCCGTCATAGACACGGTGCAGGACCGCTTGCAGATCGACGCAGACATCTTGGTCAGGCTCGCGAAGCGGGATCGGGAGAACGGGGAGCCGGTCGCGCAGTCCGATCGGCCAGAGGTCGGCCTGGGGGCGGTCTTCCATCCGACTGACCATCGCGTAGTAGGCGCACTCCGGCAGCGCGGACGCGAACGGCAAGCGCGGCC